>NZ_AUTP01000203.1:0-693 GCF_000498075.1 Pseudoalteromonas sp. TAB23 | reverse complement strand
GATGTACCGGGTAAATTAGATATTGGCCCGGTATTTCCTGGTGATGTATTACTCACTAGCCATGAGATTCAATACCACGGACAACCTGTATTAATTGTCGTTGCCGACAGCTACGCCATAGCGCGCCGCGCTGCACGTTTAGTGGTTATAGAGTGCGAGCAAACTACACCCATACTCGATATTAAAGAAGCGATAAAAAAAGAGCATTGGGTAAGGCCGCCCCATTCACTTAACCGTGGTAACAGCGAAAACGCCATTAATAACGCAGCCCACCAGCTTAAAGGCGAAATAAACATAGGCGGGCAAGAACACTTTTATTTAGAAGGTCAAATAGCGCTGGCGCAACCTGATAACGACGGGGGCATTCATGTTCAGTGCTCTACGCAACACCCTACTGAGGTGCAGCATTTAGTTGCTAAAATTTTAAAAAAGCCATTTAGCTTTGTAAACGTAGAAACCCGCCGTATGGGCGGTGCTTTTGGCGGCAAAGAAACCCAAGGCGCACCATGGGCATGCCTTGCAGCTCTTGCGGTTTACCACCTTGGCTGCGCAGTAAAAATGCGCCTAGCCCGCAGCGACGATTTTAAATTAACCGGTAAGCGCCACCCTTTTTATAATCACTATCATGTCGGTTTTGACGAAAATGGCTTAATAGAAGGTGCCGACATTACCGTAAACGGATTTTGTGGCTAC
>NZ_AUTP01000202.1:0-16703 GCF_000498075.1 Pseudoalteromonas sp. TAB23 | reverse complement strand
GTATTGGCGCTGTAATTGGACACGAAATGGGTCATGGGTTTGACGATCAAGGTTCAAAATCAGATGAAAACGGTGTGCAACGTAACTGGTGGACTGATGCTGACCGCGCTGCATTTGATAAAAAAGCCGATCAACTGGCTGCACAGTACAGTAAATACGAGCCAATCGAAGGTAACTTTGTTAATGGTCGCAATAGCCTAGGTGAAAACATTGGTGATGTAGGTGGCTTATCAATGGCCTATCACGCGTACAAGCTAAGTTTAAATGGTAAAGAAGCGCCTGTTATTGACGGTATTACTGGGGATCAACGTTTCTTCCTTGCGTGGGCACAAGTATGGAAAGAAAAACGTACTGAGCAAAGCATGCTTAACCAACTGCGTGGTGGCACACATGCCCCAGGTCGCTTTAGAGCACAAGCGCCACGTAACCACGATGCATGGTACAAAGCGTTTGATGTAAAACCAGGCGATGAGTTATACCTTCCTGAAGATGAACGTGTACGTATTTGGTAAGTAATACATACTTTTTATTACTTAGTAAGGCAACCTGTTATACAGGTTGCCTTTTTTATTGAGTTAAATTTACAATAATAGATATAATTCCAACGTCTAAATCCCTCGATAATCCCCTCACTAAAATGCACTTTAGATGGACTTTAAACGCTACAGTTTTAATCGGCTTTAATACTTACTAGCCCTTGAATGCATTTACCTTTAGAATACGCATTATAATTTTATTCTATTATTTACATATATTAAGGCGAAACGCAGATGGGAAGAGCTTACCAAAACAAAAAAGATTCAATGGCTAAGACTGCGGGTGCTAAAACTAAAGTTTATTCTAAGTACGGCAAAGAAATTTATATTTGTGCTAAAAACGGCGGTGTAGATCCAGATGGTAACTTATCATTACGTCGTTTAATTGAACGCGCTAAAAAAGACCAAGTACCAGCACACGTTATTGACCGCGCAATCGACAAAGCAAAAGGTGGCGGCGGCGAAGACTACTCAGCAACACGTTACGAAGGTTACGGCCCTGGTAACTGTATGATTATTGTTGACTGTTTAACAGACAACAACAAGCGTACCTTTGCTGATGTACGTGTTTGTTTTACTAAAGCAAATGCTAAAATTGGCGCTCAAAACTCTGTTTCACATTTATTTGATCACCTTGCTATTTTTGTATTTGACGGTGATGACGACGAAGCAGTACTTGAAGCATTAATGATGGCTGATGTTGATGTAACTGACGTAGAAGTTGATGACGGTAAAGTTACTGTTTTTGCTCCTCACACAGAGTACAACAACACACGTACAGCGCTTGAAGAAATGGGCGTGACTGAATTTGACGAAGACCTAATTAGCTTTGTGCCACAAATTGAAACGCCGATTGAAGGCGAAGACGTTGAAGTTATGGAACGCTTTTTAGCCATGCTAGAAGATTGCGACGACGTACAAAACGTTTACCATAACGCGCAATTCTAAAGAGCGATTTAGTAAGTTAGAACGACTTTAAGCCAACAGCTATGTTGGCTTTTTCATTTTTAGAACATGGTATTAATATGAACTCCCTTAAAGAGCTTAAAAGTGGCAAACTTGTTGGCGCTACTCGCCTGCAATTGGTAGAAGAGCTAACGACATTTCCTGAAGAAATTTTTAGTTTAGCTGACACGCTTGAAGTTCTCGATTTATCAAATAATAACTTATCAACACTACCTGATGAATTTGCCTGTTTAACACACCTTAAGCGTGTATTTTTATCGTTTAATCAGTTTAAGCATATTCCTGCTGTGCTGGCTAAATGCCCTGCTTTAATTATGGTCGCGTTGAAGGGTAACCAAATTTCTGAATTTGCTTTAAACAGCCTGCCAAAAAATATTGAGTGGCTCATACTCACCGATAATACGTTAAGCGAATTGCCTGAAGACTTTGGTAATTACACCCAACTTAAAAAGCTCGCGCTTGCGGGCAATCAACTTAAGCAACTGCCAAGTAGCATGGCGCAGTGTAAAAACCTCGAGCTTGTTAGGCTCTCTGCTAATAACTTAACACACGTAGACGACTGGCTGTTTGAACTCCCTAAACTTGCTTGGCTTGCGTTTGCCGGTAACGATTTTAATAAAGCCCAGTGCCTTACAAAGTGCAGCTTAGAAAATAAACCTCTTAACGATTACACGCTTAGTCATGTTATTGGCCAAGGTGCATCGGGCGTTATTCATTTAGCACAAGCTGCTGATAGCGCTGTAGCGATTAAATTATTTAAAGGTGCAATTACCAGCGACGGCTACCCGCTTGATGAAGTAAATTGCTGCTTACAAGCAGACGATCACGCTAATTTAATTAAAGTACTTGCCTACATTGAACAAAGTGATCAGTTAGGTTTAGTGATGGAGCTAATAGATAAAAGCTTTGCTAATTTAGGCCTGCCTCCAAGCCTTGAAACCTGTACGCGTGATACCTTTAACAATGATTGCCATTACTCAACTCAAGCTATTTTAAAAATTGCACAGCAAATGGTAAGTACCTTACATCACTTACATGTTCGTGAAGTAAGTCACGGCGACATTTATGCGCATAACACTATGGTTAACCAAAACCATGACGTTCTGTTTGGTGATTTTGGTGCTGCAACTAATTTAACGATGCTAAGTGAGTATCAACAAAAGCAACTAGAGTGGATAGAAGTAAGAGCTTTGGGCTGTTTAATTGAAGACTTATTAGGCACGGTAACCGGTGATGATAGGCAAAGTGAGCTATTTGGTGAAATGTCCGATATGGCAAAGTGTGCTATGCAACCTTCATTAAATCAAAGACCTACATTTACTGAGTTATTAGAAGAGCTAAATATATAATTGAGTAGAGTCATAAAAAAGAGCAACGTGTAACACGTTGCTCTTTTTTTAGTTTATGTTTATTGAATTAATCGAGCTCATTTAGTGCGCTTAAACGGGTAAACCTGTTGTTTAAGCATACCTACCGGCATGTAATCCCCGACTACGCCATACGCTTGTGGCCACTCTTTTTGGCCTTTAACAGCAGTACCAAACGCGTAATCTAAAAACGAAAAATGCGCAGCGTAATTGCGGTCAATCGCAGCTTTATCTGACGCATGATGCCAATGGTGAAACTGCGGTGTAACCATAAAATACTTTAACCAACCAAATTTAACACGTACATTTGCATGATTAAACACAGCCTGCAAACCCACAATTATTACGTATAAACTAATTATTTGCTGTGAAAATCCAAGTACAAATATGGGTGTGAGCACTAAGCTGCGAGTTACGAGTATTTCAAGAATATGTTGGCGAGAGCCCGCTAACCAATCCATTTCTTTAGCACTGTGATGTACGCCATGAAAGCGCCATAATAAAGGGACTTCGTGATAAGCACGATGCACCCAATACTGCATTAAATCAGCCACGAGTATTATTAAAAACAACTGCACTACAAATGGTGTTTGCTCTATATAACCTTGTACTGTAGATGATACAGCCCAGCCAAAACCATAATGCACAAAGTGGTTAGTAACGAGTAATACAAAACCAATAATTAAATGGTTTACGAAAAAGTGGTTTAAATCGCCTCGCCATTCGCTACGTAATATTTTTTGCTCTTTTCGATGGGGTAGCAGCTTTTCAATAACAATAAATATGAGTGTTGAGCCGAGTAAATCTAAAATAAACCAATCTAGCCCTATGTAAGGTGTGTCGCTAGCAAACTCATTTACCTCAACGTTTGGTCCGCCAAACATAATAGCGAGTAAAATAAAAAACCACGCTGTAGCCCCTAAACGCTTATTGGTATTGCGTACAAAGTTAAGTAATCCTAAACTGCCCGAGACCAATAATGATGCAAACATAAGCTGACGTAAAAAGTCGACACTGTAGCTTTTGCGTAGTTCTGGTGTGGTTAAGTATTCAGGAAAGTGAAACGCTAATACGCCTAAGCAACTCAGTATTGCTAAAAAGCAGGCTATGTAGCCACTTATGTTGCCCTCACCTATCTGAAGATGATTTGTGCGAAATACCTTTCGTGATAAAGCTCTGATCATTTTTATTATTCCTTGCTTCGTTGAGTTAATTAAATACAACGAAATTCCATTGATTTACACACCCACATATTAACAAAATTTAGGGTATAAAAAATACAAATAGTTCCTTCCATAGTCTGAGTTGCAAATATACAGATAAACCAAACGCAAAAAAGCCACGCAGTGCGTGGCTTGGTTGGATAAAGCTAAAACTTTACATCATTAGGGCTGTATTATAAAAACGCACCTAATGCTTTAACTTGGTCTAACATGCGGTTTGAGAAACCCCATTCGTTGTCGTACCAAGCCATTACTTTAACTAAATTGCCATCGGCTTTAGTTTGCGTTGCATCAAAGATAGATGACGCTGGGTTATGGTTAAAGTCGATAGAAACAAGCGGAAGCTCATTATATTGTAAAATATCTTTCATTGAACCCGTTGACGCTTCTTTCATGATTGCATTGATTTCTTCTGCAGTCGTATCGCGCTTAGTAATAAACGTAAAATCAACTAAAGATACGTTGATTGTTGGTACACGTACCGACATACCGTCTAATTTACCAGCAAGTTCTGGTAATACTAAACCAACAGCTGCCGCAGCACCTGTTTTAGTTGGGATCATAGATTGAGTCGCACTACGAGCACGGTATAGATCTGGGTGGTATACGTCAGATAAGTTTTGATCATTCGTATAAGAATGAATCGTTGTCATACTCCCCTTTTCAATACCTACTGTGTCGTTAATTGCTTTTGCAAGTGGTGCTAAACAGTTAGTAGTACACGATGCATTTGAGATGATTTGGCTATCAGCGTTAATTACATCGCTGTTTACACCATGAACCACTGTTGCATCCATATCTTTACCTGGAGCAGAAACGATTACTTTTTTAGCACCCGCTGTAATATGCTTAGCAGCGTCATCACGTTTAGTGAAAAAACCAGTACATTCTAAAACGATATCGACGTTTAGTGCTTTCCACGGTAAATTTGCAGGGTCGCGTTCTTGCGTTAACGTAATTACGTCATCGTCAATTAACATGGTGTTATTTTCAAGTGTTACTTTTTTAGAAAATTGACCATGAACTGAGTCATACTGCGTTAAATGTGCATTAACGTTAGCTGGTGCTAAATCGTTAATTGCTACAATTTTAATTTCGCTGTTTTGAGCTGACTCATAAAGTGCACGTAAAACATTTCTACCGATACGGCCGTAACCGTTAATTGCTACATTAATCATTTTAGACTCCTATTTAAGTTCACTTGCTTGGCGAGCAAGCGCTTCAATTGCTTGCCAGTCTTTATTTTCAATTAGTTGTTTATCTAGCATCCACGTACCACCAACACAAATAACGTTGTTAAGCGCTAAATAGTTCGGTGCAGTTGCTAGGCTAATGCCGCCAGTTGGGCAAAAAGTAATATGTGGTAATGGGCCACCGATTGATTTAAGCATTGCTGTTCCGCCTGCAGCTTCTGCAGGGAAGAATTTTAAATACTTAAAACCATGCGACGCAAGTTGCATAACTTCACTTGCAGTTGCAGCGCCCGGTAAAAATGGTATATCTGATGTTTTAGCTAAAGCAATAAGCTCATCGCTCACACCTGGACTCACCATAAAATCTGCACCTGCGGCAACCGAAAGATCAAAACTTGCTTTATCTACTACCGTACCAGTACCTACATAGGCTTCAGGTACTTCTGCTTTCATCAGCTTTACAGCTTCTGCAGCAATAGGTGTACGAAGTGTTATTTCTAAGGCTTTTAGGCCACCGTTATATAACGCTCTTGCAAGTGGTGCTGCATCTTCTAATTTTTCGATTACAACCACTGGCACTACGGGTGCCGATGCTAAGATTTTTTCAATACTCATTACTTGTTCCTCATTACCCAGTATGGCTAATATTTATTCAAGTCCAAAAGCACTCGCGCCTAAATCGGCACTGCTTACGATATTTCTAAATCCAGTAAATAATTCGCGACCTGTACCAAATGTTGCACTTGGCAGGCTAAGTTCTGCTTCACGTTTAGCAAGTTCTTCGTCGCTAACGTGTACTTTTAATATTCCGTTTGGCGCATCAAGTGTCACTAAATCACCTTCTCGGATTTTAGCAATAATGCCGCCTTCTACTGCCTCTGGTGCTAAGTGAATAGCAGCTGGTACTTTACCTGATGCACCCGACATACGACCGTCAGTAACAATGGCTACTTTAAAGCCTTCATCTTGAAGCGTTGCCATTACTGGCGTTAATTTATGTAGCTCTGGCATACCTTTCGCTTTAGGGCCTTGCTCTTTTAGCACGGCAATAAAGTCTTGGTTTAATTCGCCACGCGTGTATGCATCTTGCAGAGCACTTTGTGAGCTAAATACTTTTGCAGGAGCAGTAACAACCTGATGTTCAATAGCAACAGCTGACACTTTAATAACAGCTTTACCTAAGTTACCCGTTAGAAGTTGCAGACCACCTTGCTTACTAAAAGGGTTACTCACTGGGCGAAGTACTTCTTCATCGTGTGAGTTTGCTGGGCAATCTACCCATTTAACTTTAGTTGGGCCGGTTGAGTTGCTCATGATCAGGCTATCGTCTTTATCCAAACGAGGCTCTGTCATGTAAGGTGCTAAACCATCGCCTAGCATTGTTTTAACGTCTGTGTGTAAGTAACCAGCGCTTGCTAGCTCTCGCATTAAGAAACCCATACCACCAGCTGCTTGGAAGTGGTTTACATCTGCAGAGCCGTTAGGGTAAATACGTGTAAGTAGTGGTACAACTTCTGATAAATCAGACATATCTTTCCACGTAACCTGAATGCCGGCAGCTTTTGCTATCGCAACAATATGAATTGCATGGTTAGTAGAACCACCTGTAGAAAGCAGGCCTACTAAACCGTTTATAATCGTTTTTTCGCTGATCACATCGGCCAAACACGGGCTTTCTTTATCATCTGTAAGCTGCTTAAGCATAGTTTCTACAGCATTACCTGTAAGACCATCGCGAAGCTCAGTGTAAGGATTAATAAACGAACTACCTGGAAGGTGTAAGCCCATTATTTCCATTAACATTTGGTTTGAGTTTGCAGTACCGTAGAACGTACAAGTACCTGCGCTGTGATAAGACGCGCTTTCAGCCTCTAATAAGTCTTCGCGACTTACTAGACCTTGTGCAAATTTTTGACGAATACGTGCTTTTTCTTTATTAGGAATACCTGATTGCATTGGACCTGCTGGTAAAAAGAACACAGGTAAATGACCAAACGACAATGCACCAATTAATAAACCCGGGACGATTTTGTCGCAAACGCCTAAACAAAAAACGCCATCAAACACATCGTGTGAAAGCGATATTGCCGTAGACATAGCAATTACATCACGAGAAAAAAGCGAAAGTTCCATGCCGTCACGCCCTTGCGTAACACCATCACACATTGCAGGAACGCCACCAGCAACTTGTGCTGTAGCATCGTATTTGGTAGCAATGTCTTTAATTAAATCTGGGTAGTCTTTGTATGGCACATGAGCCGATAGCATATCGTTATATGAGTTGATAATAGCAAGATTTGGCTGCTCATCAGCTTTTAAGCGCGCTTTGTCATCACTGCTACATGCAGCCATAACATGGGCTATATTTCCGCAACCTAAACCGGCACGAACTCTTGTTTGTTTTTTTGCGTGCGAAATACGTTCTAAATAATCTTGACGGGTATTTTTACTGCGTTCGATAACGCGCTGGGTAACTTCTTGGATACGAGGATGTAACATAATTTAACTCATCTCTATTAGTTAGAGGATAAAGGCTCAGTAGCAACTACAGACTCCACGTAAATAACTGTACTGAGCATCTTTGATTTACCCGTTCAAAGGTACGCTACCAGGGAGCCTCTCACAACAACCCTGACACCGGTGTCACTGTATTAACGCATAGCAATGACACCGGTGTCAACCCCGGGTAACAAAAATAGTTTAATATTTTAACATGACCGAATAATGACCTAATTGATTTTTAGGCACAAAGTATATTTTAGCAAGTTCAGAGCAAAAAAAAGCCCGAATAAGCGTCACTCATATTCGGGCTACTGTGAAAGTGTTTTTAACTCACTATTTTATCGCAGAGGTAGACTCACGTGTAATTAAGCGCGACTCAAGCGTTACCTGATACGGCTGTTCTTGCGGTTGAGCTATGTGTGAAATAAGTTGAGTTACGGCTTGTTTAGTCATCTCTTCAACGGGCTGTGCAATAGTCGTTAAACCAGGCCAAATATGACGTGCAATGGGTGCATTATCAAAGCCGGCTATTGAAATATCATCAGGCACTTTTAATTGGCGCTGGGTAGCTAATTTTAATACCGCTGCCGCCATGTAATCGTTTGATGCAAATACAGCTGTTGGCCTAGGAGACAAATCTAAAATACTGCGTGCACTATCTACACCTGAGTGATAACTAAAGTTACCCTCCTCTACTAAGCGCTCATCAAACTCTATTCCATGGCTTGCAAGTGAACGCCTGTAGCCTTTAAAGCGTTGTTGCGTGGCACTGTGATCTGGGTGTCCTTTAATAAACGCTATAGATTTATGCCCAAGACTAATTAGATGTTCAGTAATTTCAAATGCGCCTTGCTCATCATTACTACGAACTGAAATAGAATCATCTTGAAGTAAAGCTGACGCAACTCTTGCGTAAGGAATTTTTTTAGATTTTAAAAAAGTAACAAGCTCTGCAAAATCACCAAAAGGAGGTGTTAGCACAATGCCATCTAATCGAGAAGTCTGTAGTAATTGCTCAATATTATTTATAAGGGCTTCACCACGAAATTCACAAGGATGTATCAATAAATTATAGTTATTTTCTTTACATGCTTCTAAAGCACCCGTTTGCACGCGAGTAATGTAGCTTTTACTTGGGTTATCGTAAAGACACCCAATAATAAAGCTACGATTTTGTGCAAGGCCTCGTGCAATTGGATTTGGGGTGTAATCGAGTTCTTTAAATACCGCAAGCACCTTTTCTCGGGTTGCAGCACTAACATTAGGCTCGTTATTTAAAACGCGTGATACGGTTTTTTTAGAAACACCAGCATGACTTGCCACACTGTTTATTGTTACTTTTTTCATCACTCTATTTTTCCAAATGCGAACAAGGAAAGCTCCTTATTTGCTGTTGTGCAAACACGCTGCGGCACCAATTAGTGGAATATTATCTTGTGTTACAAGTATTACAGGAATTTGCCCTGCGTATTGCGACATAATACCCTTTTGAGAAAATCGTTCAACAAAACGACTCTCTAGAAGTCTTGCTTGCATACGAGGCAGTATTCCACCGCCAATAAATAGTCCGCCTAAAGCACCGTAAACAACGGCTAAATCGCCAGCTACACTGCCGATCCAATCACAAAATTGATTAAGCGTTGCATCGCACACAGCACATTCACCGCTATTTGCTAGACTACTTATTTGCGCAGCATCTAAATTTTTAGCTGTTACACCCTTAACCGCAGACATCGCTTTGTATAAATGCGTTATGCCAGGGCCTGAAAATACAGTTTCGATAGAAACATGGGGATGATCTTTACGTAATTCATTTAATAGTAAAGTATCGAGTTCATTAACAGGTGCAAGCGATATATGCCCCCCTTCTGAACTTAAAACAGCGGTAGATTGCGACGTTCTAACTAAGCACGCGGCACCAAAACCAGTACCTGGACCTATAACACCAATGTTAGCATTGTCATCAGCTTGACCTGATTTAACAATGACATTTTGTTTAGGATCTAAGTAAGGAGCCGCATATGCAAAGGCAGCAAAATCGTTAATGACCTCTAGTTGCTGTAAATCAAAATGAGTTTTAAATTCACTAACACTAAAATGCCAACCTAAATTGGTTAAATGTACCTGCCCAGCTTTTATTGGACCTGCAACGGCTAAACATGCGCGTTTAGGTGTAATATGCGAGACTGTTTGTAAATATTGCTCAAGCGCACTTTCAAGTGAACCAAAATTAGCACTAGGAAAAATATTAATGTGCTCTATTACAAATTGGTTAGTATTTTCATTAAAAGCAGTTATTAAAGCAAAGCGGGCATTAGTGCCGCCAACATCAGCAACTAGGATGGGATCAAATTGGGCAGAAGAGTTTAGGCTCATAGTATTATCTCTTTTGTTAAGCGACTCGTGCTTATTATTTTACAATGGTATACCATTGTTATTTATACTTTGAGCTATCACCTCAAAGTAGCTATCACAGTAAAAAATGCTGCCTATAAAATATAAACAGCGAATACGTTTTGACAACAAAATGATAAAACATTTATATTATGACACCGGTGTCAGCCGTTTATCAATAAAAATATACGTTAATTCACAAAAAGCTTGAAATTATTCATTAATAAACGAAAATGACACAATTATTTATCAAATTAATTAAGTTGTAACAATGAAAGGTAAAGCCACCTCATTTGATATTGCCCACTATGCAGGGGTATCTCAATCAACTGTATCTCGCGCTTTACGTAACAGCCATCTTGTTAATGAAGAAACACGTAAGCGTGTTTTCGATATAGCTAAAAAGCTTAATTATAAAGTTGATAAAAATGCCAGCAACTTGCGTACACAACAAAGCAGCACACTTGCATTACTTCTTTTCGAAGACCCTACTTCTGATGAATCACAAATTAATCCTTTCTTTTTAGCCATGCTTGGCAGCATTACCCGTGCTTGCGCTAAAGAAGGTTACGATTTATTAGTATCATTTCAATCGGCCAGTGCTGATTGGCAAGCAGACTATGAAGATAGCCACAGAGCCGATGGTATTATTTTACTCGGTTATGGCGATTACATTGATTACCAACCAAAATTTAACACCTTACTTGAACAAAACACTAAGTTTGTTTGTTGGGGTGCAACGGTTGATAATCGCCCAGATTTAACTGTTTGTTGTGATAACTACGGTGGCGGTAAGCTCGCCGCTGAGCACTTTATTGCTCACAGCAGAACTGATTGCGCTTTTATTGGTGATGCATCTGATCATAGCCCTGAATTCTTTAGTCGTTTTCAGGGCTTTAAAGATGAGCTACTGGCTAACAACGTAAAAATTAACGAGCGTAAAATGGCTAATGCTATATCTACTGAAGAATCTGGGTATCACGCCACTCGCTCACTCATTGCTAATAATATTAAATTTAACGCCTTATTTGCTGCAAGCGACTTAATTGCTATTGGCGCTATACGTGCGCTTAAAGAAGCAAATATTAACGTGCCAAAAGATGTTGCGGTAGTCGGCTTTGATAACATAGCCATTGCTAGTTATGTAAACCCACCGCTAACGACGATAGAGCAAAACACCACTGTTGCTGGGCAAATGCTCGTAGAGAACTTATTAAAACTGATACGTGGTGAAGAAGTGCAAAGTACCCTATTAGCTCCTATTCTAATTCCTAGAAGGTCAAGCTGAGCCTGCCTGATAAAATAAAGCAGAATTAACAAACCATTTTAATTGCCAGTTACAACTACTTAAATTTTATTCAGTATATTTTTATCTATTCATTTCACTTTTCTTTCTGATGTATTCCTATCTCACAAAATTCAAAATTTAAATATAAAAAAAGCCTCTAATGAGGCTTTTTTATTAAACAACTTTTAACTCATACTAACAAGTTATTAGAAATCGTAAGACGCTGATAATTGAATTCTACGAGGAGACTGGTAAGCCTGAGCTAAACCAAATGTAGCATTTCCATCGCCAGCAGCTATTTCTGCAGCTTCGTCGTAACGAGTTTCAGTAGAGGCATCAAATACGTTAAATATATCCATAGCTAAACGAACTTTCTGATCGTTAAAGCGAAGGTTATAAGTAAAGTTAAGATCTAAACGTGCTGTCCATGGTGTAGTACCCATGCTGCCACGAGGGAAACGTTTGTCACCTACGTAGTAAGTATCACCGTATACGTATTGATCAGGGTCTGGAGTATAACCTTGACCTAAAGCAGTCCAAGGACGTCCAGATGCGATATTAACATTAGCACCAATTAGGAAGTCTTCTGTAACAGCAAAAGCACCATAAATTTTAATGTTATGACGACGATCTGCAGGTAGATTACCATTAGCACCATCCATTAAATAAGGGTAATCCCAATCTTGCGTAAGACCAGCATCATCTTGACCATTATCAGATTTAACAAAACCTTCTGTATTACCATAGTTGTGAGACCATGTGTATAGCGCTTTTAAAGACCAAACCTGATCCCATGTTTTTTCTAATGTTAAATCAACTGATGCGTATTTACGCTTAGCTTCCGGGTAACCTAACTCTTGTGCAGTAAAGCTATATTCTTCAGTGGTGCCGTCACCATCAAGATCGAAATTGAAAGTAGCGCCATTACCAGGATTAAATAAGAACCAGTTTTCACCTAAATATTCACCATTTTCATCATTAAAGATATAAGAACCATCATCAATTTGATTACCTAAAACACGGTAAGTTGCTTTGATACCCCATGACCAATCATCATTAATTGCTGCTTGATAACCAATCATATACTCATCGTTATACATTGGTTCAAGATCTTTATCAGATAAGGTATTTGATGGTTTCGCAGTACCGTCACCACCATTAGAAATAGCAGGATCACCTAGCTGAGTACCTAAACCTACAGGAGTACCGTCAGCATTTAACCCTTCAAAGGCATACCAAGTTTGGATAAATGTTTCTGCACCAGCTAAACGAATATTTGTATTAGCTGCTACTGGTAGGTAATAACGACCAGCAGTGAAGAACAACTTACTATCGCCATCTCCATTAATATCCCAAGAACCACCTAAGCGAGGAGCAATTTGATTGTCGATAGAAACAAACTCTTCGCCATCTGCATTGTAGTTAGTAAAACTATCATTACGAAGACCTAATGTTAATGTTAAATCTTCAGTAACTGACCATTGATCTTCAATATAAATAGCCCAGTTTTCTACTTCAAACGAACCGCCATTTTTATAATCGCGTACACGTGTTGTCTTCATTTCTTCAGGTAAGACATAACCATTAGCCAGTCTAGCGCCTTCTTCGTATGTACGATAATAGTAGTAAACGCCACCAGAGTTTTGTGTTGTTGAATCAGCTGTATTAGTTTCAGAATCATAGCCAAATTTTAGCGTATGCTCATCGTTTAGGTAGTAATCAAAGTCAACGCGCAATTGCTCACGTTTATCTTCATTTTCACCAACGGTAAAGTTTACATAACACGTAGTATCCTCACCTAAATCGGCATCATAACCTGTAGGACAATCATCAAAGTCTGAGTAATCAGTTTCTGAAAACTTAACCTGACCATACATTGCTGACATACTTAGGTCATCTGTAAGGTTACCAGTATAACGAACTGCAAAACTTTCTCCGCCTCGCTTATGGTAAGCTGTACCACCATCTTCAGTATAATTACCATTTCCTTCAGGATCTGAAATTGTTTTTTCTGAATAAGTTCGTTTATCACTAAAGCCCCAAAGCATTAGTTGATGATCTTCGTTAATATTCCAATCAAAACGAGCTAGGTAATATGGGTCATCATCTTTTTCAACTGTTAAATCTGTTTGAGATGCATTACCGTATTCGTAGTCATTATCTCTTGCAGTATAAATACCATAGAAAAATAATGTGTCTTCAACTATCGCACCTGAAGCATAAATACTTGTTTCAAATGAATTGTCGTAGTCGTCTTGGTTATTAACATATAAATCACCAATACAGTGCCCGTCTGCATCTTCACAACGATCATTTTGTTTGTAAAGTGAGTTAGGAGCTTGCTCACTTAACGAGTCAGATGAATAAATCGTTTCAACACCAAAGTGGAAATCATTAGAACCAGATTTAGTAACTGATGAGATTAATCCACCGGTAGTACGCCCGAACTCTGCAGAATAACCACCCGTTTTAACTTGGAAGCTATCGTACGCGGTAAATGGGATTGTTGCACCGCCAAGACCATTTCGGAAATTAGTCATATTTAGACCATTCACGTAATAAGCATTTTCAGCTACAGAAGCACCACCAAATGAAGCTTGGTCGCCAAAACGACTGTCCCCTTCAGTTGCGCCAGGCGCAAGCAATGCTACTGAAGTTACTGAGCGAGATATTGGTAGTAGCGATAATTCTTCAGAGCTAATATTTAATGAAGACTCTGATGCAGAAACATCTATTGCACGAATAGAGCCACCTACAACAGCAATTCTTTCGATATTACCCGTAGTTAGTGGAATTTCAATGAGAGCTGTTTTACCTACCCCTATAACAACATCTTTAACTTGAGCTTGGTCAAAACCAGATTGGGATACTGTAATATCATACTTACCTACTGGCACTTGCTTAAGATCAAACTCACCATTTGCATCAGCAGTTAGTGTTTTAGAATAACCTTTGCTTTCATCTGTTATTGTTATTGATGCACCCGCTAATGAAACACCTGACTGAGCCGTTAAGCTACCTTTGATAGCGCCGTTAACGTTATCTGCCATTGCTGGCATTGCCGCACTTAACGTCATTGCAACTGCTGCAGCAGTGAATGAGCGTTTAAATGTCTTAGAAAAATTATGGTTCATTTTTGATTTATCCCTAGATAATTAGATTATTATTTTTTATGTCTTACGTTAAATACTTTATATAACGCCTACTAATTTTAAAGTATTTAACCCCCTTAACGTGTAAGGAGAAACAAATTAATAACACAATAAAAACAAACTTGCCAACAAAATGCGACAGCAATTAACAGGAAAACCACCATAAAAAACAGTAAATTAACAAAAAATCAAGAACAAAACCAAAAAACAAAATAAAAACAAAAAAACAAACATACGGTTTACATTGCTAGTTATTTACAAAACCAACAAAATGAATAAAATGCAGCCTCCATTATTTATAAAAACAACGCCAGAAGCACTATTAAAGAACAATTCTTATACAATTCACTTAAAACCCCCATTAAAATATTATCCCACTTAATTAGCATAAATATTCACACCACATTTCACAACCTATAAACCGTTGCAAAAAACGAAATTTAATTTAGAAAAAAAACGCCTAATTAAGATCTTTTTTTATGTCATATAATTTCAAAACCATTACTTAAACTACTCAGAAACCATCAAATAATGCTCCCAAACTCGTTTACCACTGAGTAACCGTAACAGCTTAATATATTTTGCATGTATCCAGACTTTAGGTGTAGCTGAGTTTGTGTCCTCACCTAATTTATAACCTGCTTTATTTGCACCTATACAATCCCACGCTTATTCTGGTAATAAAATGCCGCTATTAGCAAATTACCCTAATTCTTTTACATAACTATTTTTAATATCAGCTTGTTTACATCATTTAGCGCATTACTTGCTAATAACGTTAAAATAAGAGAGCGAAAAATGGCTAATGCTATACCCACTAAATAATGGAGGTATCACGCCGTTCACTTATCGCTAATAACATAAAATTTAACGCATTGTTTGCTGTAAGCAACTCAGTTGCTATTATTGCTATTCGTGCGCTTAAAGAAGCTAATATAAACGTACCAAAAGATGTTGCAGCAGTCAGTTTGATAGCATAGCCATTGCAAGTTACGTAAACCCACAACTAACTACAATAGATCGAAACACCACTGTTGCTGGGCAAATGTAGTAGAGAACTTATTAAAATTGATACGTGGTAAAGAAGTACAAAGCGCCTTATTAACTCCTATTCTCACTCCTAGAAGATCAAGCGGAGCCTTCTTAATTAAGCAAATACCGATTACATCTGTTCACATTCATTTACAAACAATAAAATCATATAATAAACAGTAAATTAAAAAAAATACTACCTAAAAAACTATACTTTTTCGTCAAAAAAACATCAATTACACACCCCTTAGCAACAGCAAACTGTTAACTGCATTTACTATTTTGTTTCTGCAATGTAAATTTATTGTACCGCTATGATCTTACTTTGTAACTTTATAGCTTAAATAACAATAATATCTCAGGGATTTACATATGTTTAAAACTAAAGCTCTATCAAATGCAATAAGATACTCTTTATTGCTAGGCTCTGTAGCCTTAGCGCCTAACGCGCTAGCTCAAGAAAATGACTTGAATTCAGACGTAGAATTAGAAGAAGAAGCACCTGAACGAATAGTTGTAACAGGCTCACGTATAAGAAAAGCTGAATTTTCAAATGCATCACCAATTCAAATTATCAATGGCGACTAAACTATACTTTTTCGTCAAAAAAACATCAATTACACACCCCTTAGCAACAGCAAACTGTTAACTGCATTTACTATTTTGTTTCTGCAATGTAAATTTATTGTACCGCTATGATCTTACTTTGTAACTTTATAGCTTAAATAACAATAATATCTCAGGGATTTACATATGTTTAAAACTAAAGCTCTATCAAATGCAATAAGATACTCTTTATTGCTAGGCTCTGTAGCCTTAGCGCCTAACGCGCTAGCTCAAGAAAATGACTTGAATTCAGACGTAGAATTAGAAGAAGAAGCACCTGAACGAATAGTTGTAACAGGCTCACGTATAAGAAAAGCTGAATTTTCAAATGCATCACCAATTCAAATTATCAATGGCGACTAAACTATACTTTTTCGTCAAAAAAACATCAATTACACACCCCTTAGCAACAGCAAACTGTTAACTGCATTTACTATTTTGTTT
>NZ_AUTP01000201.1:0-43823 GCF_000498075.1 Pseudoalteromonas sp. TAB23 | reverse complement strand
TAATGCCGATCAGTTAAGAAAATGACCGGTTGACCGATCCAAACGATCATGCAAAATCCGTAGTTAGGAAACTAACTACGGATTTTTTTGTGAATATAGAACAAGCACTGCAAGCAACACTTGAAGAAAGCAGCCGATACCATACCTTTGAAAAATTATCAGAAATTCTTGACCCTGAAATCATTGAACAAGGTTTTCAACAAGCTGGGATTGCAACCGTTCGTAAGCGAAGGTTACCGCTTGAGGCCGTTTTGTGGTCAGTTATTGGCATGGCATTGTTTCGAAAAGAATCGGTTTGGAATATCGCTAATAAGCTAGATATCATGTTACCTGGCAAGAACCAACTCGTTGCTCCAAGTGCGATGGTACAAGCGAGACAAAGGTTAGGTGATGATTCCGTTAAACACGTTTTCAATAAATCTGCTCAATCAATGTATAAGCAACAGTCATTCGAAACATGGAATGGCTTGAACCTATTAGCTGTTGACGGTGTTGTGTGGCGAACAGCCGACACGCCTGATAATCGTAAAGCCTTCTCTTCTGGTAGCAACCAATACGGTGATACAGCCTTTCCTCAAATACGCATGGTCTGTCATATGGAATTGACCAGCCATCAACTGCTCAGTAGCGAGTTTGATAACTATAAAACCAACGAGATGAAATTAGCTGAGCGTTTAATTGAACGTACACCAGATAATTCACTGACTATGTTTGATAAAGGATATTATTCTTTAGGCCTGTTAAATCGTTGGCACCAAACTGGGAAGATGAGGCACTGGCTGATACCAGCAAGGCCCGACTTACAGTATGAAATCATCTCCAGCGCGGGTAAAAATGACCATATCATTGAATTGAAAACAACAAAGCATGCACAAAAAAACTTTCCCGATGTTCCTGAAACGATTAAAGCGAGATTAATCAGTAAAACAATAAAGGGCAAAAGCTACCGTATATTAACCTCGATGACGGATAGATTGCGTTATCCAGGTAATGAAATTGTTGAATTATATTGTCATCGTTGGGAGATAGAACTTGGGTTTAGAGAAATCAAACAAACCATGCTTGATAGCGCATACCATTTAAGAAGCAAGCGTCCAGACATGGTGCGTCAGGAGCTATGGGGCGTGTTACTCGCCTATAATTTAATACGAAGAATAATGACGATGGCGGCGACAGTTACAGGGATATGGCCTAACCAGCTTAGTTTCTCTAGCAGTTCGATGGCTGTCATTCAGTATTTCTCGTCAGTATCTATAATGAGTCCAGGGAACATTCCAATACACTGGCAGCACTTACTCAATACACTGGTCTTATTTAAGCTTCCAGCTAGACGAGAGGATAGAAGATACCCCCGATGGGTTAAGCCAAAACCATCTAAGTATCCCCATAAAAAGAAAAATGCCAGTCAGCTTAACTGACTGGCATTAGGCCAAAAGGCCCCTTTAAATAATGTACGTATTTTAACGTGTATAAACTAATTAGTGTTAACTAGAATTAATCGAGCGCTAAATCTCGTGTCATATTCTCTAAGCTATCTTCGTGAACAATAATGTTATCTTCAATACGAATACCGCCAAATGGTTTAAATGACTCAATCTTTTCCCAATTAATAAACTGCTTATTATCGGTTTGCGCTAAATCACCAAGCAGTGAATCAATAAAATATAAACCTGGCTCAATAGTAAATACTTGGTTTTTTTCAATCAGGCGAGTACAACGCAAGAACGGATGCCCTTCAGGCGATGGCTGATGTGTGCCCTTTTCGTCACTCATAAAACCACCCATATCATGCACTTGTAAACCTAGGTGATGCCCTAGTCCATGCGGGAAGAAAGTAGAGGTAATTTTACGCTCAACAATTTCCTCAGCGGGTAGGTTAACAATTTTAAAGTCACTGAGTATTTGTGCAATACGGTTATGGCACTCAACGTGTAAGTCACCATAAAGCATACCCGGCTTTAAACCTTTACCTAACTCTATTTGTTGAACTGTCATAGCTTGTACAAGCTCAGCAAACTCACCCTGCTTTTTAAAATCATACGTACGAGTAATATCAGCGGCATAACCATTAAAGTTTGCACCAGCATCAATTAAAAATGAGTTATGAGTGTGTGGCGCTTTTGGATCAAAGTGGGTGTAATGCAAAATAGCGCAGTTTTCGTTAAGCGCAACAATGTTGCCGTACGGCATTTCATTTTCGCTTTGACGTGTTGCCATTAAGTACGCTTGCTGAATATCGAACTCGCTACCACCATTAAAGAATGTGTCGCGTGCAGCTTTATGCCCATCTACTGCAATGCGGTTAGCGTTGCGTAAACATTCAAGTTCGTACTGCGTTTTATAAGCGCGGTGGTAATGAAAATAGTTAAGTACAGGCTCAGGGTTCATAATACTAAAACCAAGTGCTTGCGCTACTTCAATATATTCGCCCATGTAAGCGTATTTAGCTTTATCGTATGGTAATAACTTTTCAACTTGATCAGGCTGAAGTAATAGCTCTATATCAAAGTACTCAGCCCAAAAGTCGCGAGGCTCGTCTGGTACTTTATGCCAAAAATCTACTGGACGATAAAATATTAGTTTTGGTTTGTCGCTGCCATTTACCACAATCCAGCAATGAGGATTGTCAATAACCGGTAACCACGCTTTAAACTGTGGATTAACTTTAAATGGATAATACATATCATCTAAAAACTGGCGCTTAGCTTGGCCTGAATGAATTACTAATCCTTCTAACCCTTCGCTATTACAAATTGTACGA
This sequence comes from Pseudoalteromonas sp. TAB23, assembly GCF_000498075.1. NCBI lineage: Bacteria > Pseudomonadati > Pseudomonadota > Gammaproteobacteria > Alteromonadales > Pseudoalteromonadaceae > Pseudoalteromonas > Pseudoalteromonas sp. TAB23. The sequence goes on along the minus strand of NZ_AUTP01000201.1, from coordinate 41,062 downwards.
GTACGCTGTTGAAGTGTTGCAATATGTTCGGCGTATAAAACGGCTAATTTATCCATTGTTAATCCATCTGTTAAATTTAACTTGCTCTGAGTCTACCACTTAAACACTAAGCGCTCAAAAAAGGGGGATATTTAACATGTAAACATCCCCCTTATTAATACCTATACCAATCGTGTTAAGTTATTGGTCGATTGGTATCATATATTCAACCGCCCATTTTCATTTCGAGTAGCGGCGCTAATACATTACCTTCTCGGCCCATTCTTGTATGGTAAACCTGCCTGTACGCAAATACATTTTTTACGTAATCGCGGGTTTCGCGATACGGAATAAGCTCTACCCATAACTCAGCCGGAATAGCGTCATCAGGTAACCAACGCTTTATACGATGATATCCTGCATTATAAGAAGCTGTTGCCAGCACTTCATTGCCATGGTTTTTCTTTTTTAAGTATTGTAAGTAACTAGTACCTAACCTAATATTTGTTTTAGGTTGATATAAACGACTACTTGTCACACTGCCTTTATTTACATACTCAGCAGTACTAGGTAATAACTGCATTAAACCACGCGCATTAGCATGCGAGCGTGCATCTGGCGCAAACGAGCTTTCGCGCCTTGCAATAGCAATACTCCAGGCAATATCTATCTTGCTACGTTTACTGTAGCGCTCAAAAACATCTTGAAACGCAAACGGAAAACGTTGCTCTACGTTATCCCACGCTTTAATTTTTGCTAAAGTAAAAATAGTACTGTCGTGCCAACCTAAATCGGTAGATAGTTGTGATGCTGCTAGCTTTTCTTCATCGCTAGACGTATCCGTTAAATAATTCCACTCACGGCGCGCCGACGTAAAGCGCTCAATATCATAAAGTGCTTTTGCACGCTTAAAGCCAGGTGCATTACTTACTTTATCTACAAGCACCTTATCGACTGCTAAAGGTTGATTATTTAAATCAACGGGCAAACCTAAACGTGCTGCTGCTAAAAAGCCGTAATAATCACGATTAGCCGCTACTTTTTTCCAAATATCGTCTGCTTTTTGTTGTTCGCCACGTTGTGCATAGCTATAAGCTAACCAATATTGCTGGCCAAGGCTTAAATCCTCTTTTCCTGTAAAAAACGCAGCAATCCCTTCCCAATCTTGGGTTTTGAGCATATTGCCCAGTTGCCATTGAATAAGCTTGCTGTCTAATCGCTCTTTCGGCACTTTATTTAGCCAAAAGCTCGCTTGCTTATGCCCGCTTGAAGCAAGTGACAACGCAAAGGTGTAATACACGTCAGCTTTATCTTCATCACTATACTTAAATATTTTTTCTAGTTTTTCCCATGCTTTTAAAGCAAGCTCTTTATCGCGCCAAACCAAACGCTTAACACCATAAATTGCTATTTGGCCTTCTTTAGCCGACTTATTTTTATATCGATATAATCCAGCTGCCGTGCTTGGATCTTTTCGCACTTTTAGATATAAATCAGCTAAGTAACGATCCTTACTTGGCAATAAAGTTTTTAAGTAAGGTAATAAGCTTTGCGTCCCGCCTTGTGCAGCAAGTGTTACACGCTTCCAAACCGTTTCTTCTTCCATGTAGCCTTTTTTACGCCACGTAGAAAACAAACTATCACAGCCATTAGGTTGCGATTTACCAACGGCCCATAAGTCGGTCACCTGATTTAGAATCGCCTTTTCAGGCGCGCCCAAGTCGAGCTGAAAATCTAAATAAGTACAGGTAAGCCCAGTATTAGAAGTTTCACGGTAGTTGCGTATGTACGCCGCTTTTTCATTGTTCTCTTTTAAATACTCCAACCACGCTTTGCGCACAGGCCACTCAAGCGGTGTATGCTGATATATATTTAAATAGTCTTCTATCTCTGCCTGATGCTTAATACTCGGGTGACGTTGCCAATATGTTTTTTCAACATACGGTTTTAACGGATGATTTAGGTTACTAACCGCTTGTTTAAAGTCTTGGTAACTTCCATACCTTACTTTTTTTTCGGCATCTAAAAAGGCATCGTTATCGATACTTGCCTCGGCAGAGTGAAGAGGGAAAATGAATGCAGCTGCCGCAACACTTAGTAAATATTTTTTCATAATGTCCTTTAATAAAAATTAAAGTAGTGAATAAAAACTTTTCAACCACCTTAGCACCAAACCAGCTATATTTTAACCAGTCGATTGTAACCGAGTTAAATTTTTCGTTGCATTTTTAATTTAAAGCAAGCACACTGATTGAAATGCAAACTCATCGTACCAGTCTTAGTTCGTCAACTAGGGAGAATAATAATGTTATATAAAAGCGATTCCTTTGAAGTTAGCTTCCTAAAGGAAAACATCGCCGAGTTTAAGTTTTGTGTTGCAGGTTCTGTAAACACATTATCTCAAAAAACTCTTTCAGATTGCGCAGCAGCATTAAAAGAATTAGCTGCCAATACTGATATCAAAGGCATGATTTTTACCAGTGATAAAGACCACTTTATTATTGGTGCCGATATCTTCGAATTTTTACCTACATTTACTAAACCTGAAGAAGAATTAGTAGTGTGGATCAAAAACGCAACCGACGTTTTTGATGCAATCGAAGATTTACCATTCCCAACTCTAAGCGCTATAAACGGTATGGCACTTGGCGGTGGTTGTGAGTGGGCACTTGCTACCGATTATCGCGTGGCAAGCGAAACAGCTAAAATGGGCCTACCAGAAGTTAAACTTGGCATAATGCCAGGGTTTGGTGGCACAGTGCGCTTACCACGTATCATTGGCGCCGATAACGCGATGATGTGGATTACCTCAGGCGCAGAAAACCGCGCAGCAGATGCCCTTAAAGTAGGTGCGTTTGACGCGGTAGTTAGTGCTGACAAACTTTTAGAGTCAAGTGTATCAACACTTGAGCTAGCGATTTCTGGCAAGCTAGATTGGCAAGCAAAACGTAACGTAAAACTACAGCCACTTAAATTAAACCGTGTTGAGCAAGGCATGAGCTTTGCTATGGCAGAAGGTATGGTAATGGGTAAAACCAAAGGCCACTATCCTGCACCGGTTATGGCTGTACGTACTATTAAAGCAGCGGCAAACTGTACTCGCGATGAAGCAATGGCAATCGAAAATGCTAACTTTGCTAAATTAGCACGTACACCAGAAGCAGCTGCACAGACAGGTATATTCCTAGCTGACCAATACATTAAAGGTAAAGCACGTAAATTTGCTAAACAAAGCGATGTAGAAATTAAACAAGCNAAGCCGCTGTATTAGGGGCTGGTATTATGGGTGGCGGTATTGCATACCAGTCTGCTTATAAAGGCACACCTATTATAATGAAAGACATCCAACAAGATGCGCTTGATTTAGGTATGGGTGAAGCGTCTAAGTTATTAGGCGCAAAAGTTAAGCGTGGCCACATGCCAATGGAAAAAATGTTGGCAACACTTAGCAAAATTAAGCCAACACTTAACGCGTCAGACCTACAAAGTGCCAACATTATTGTTGAAGCCGTTGTAGAAAACCCTAAAGTTAAGCAAGCAGTACTCGCTGATCTTGAAAAGACCATGCCAGAAGGTACGGTACTTACTTCAAACACATCAACTATTTGTATTGATTTACTAGCACAAGCGCTAGATAAGCCAGAAAACTTCTGTGGTATGCACTTTTTCAACCCTGTGCCAAAAATGCCATTAGTAGAAATTATCCGTGGCGCAAAAACCTCAGATAAAACAATTAATGCAGTAGTTGATTACGCACTTAAATTAGGTAAATCGCCAATTGTTGTTAACGATTGCCCAGGCTTTTTTGTAAACCGTGTTTTATTCCCTTACTTTGCAGGTTTTAGCAAATTAGTGGTTGAAGGCGCTAACTTTGCAAAAGTAGATAAAGTAATGGAAAACGTATTTGGCTGGCCTATGGGTCCGGCTTACTTACTTGATGTTGTAGGTATTGATACAGCATTCCATTGTACTGGCGTAATGGCTTACGGTTTCCCTGAGCGTATGGCGCGTGCTGATAAAGACCCTGTGACTATTTTTGCCAACGAAAAACGTTTTGGTCAAAAGAACAAAGCCGGTTTTTACAAATACGAAACAGATCGTCGCGGTCGTCTTAAAAAGTCTCATGACGAGACAGCAGTTGAGCTACTAAGCCCAATTACAGACGCATCAAAAGAATTTGATAAACAAGAAATCATCGACCGTTGTATGATTCCAATGATTAACGAAGTGCTACTGTGTTTGCAAGAAGGCATTGTTGCCTCTCCGCAAGAAGCAGATATGGCATTAGTTTACGGTGTTGGTTTCCCTCCATTTAGAGGCGGCGCGTTCCGTTACTTAGATCAAACTGGTTTAGCTAACTTTGTTGCAGCAGCAGACAAATACGCTCACCTAGGTGCGATTTACCAAGTATCTGAGCAAACTCGCAAGTGGGCCGAAGAAGGTCGTGTTTTCTATAAGGTGGAAGGTTAATATCATGAATAATCCAGTAATTGTAGATTGTATCCGCACACCAATGGGTCGCTCTAAAAGTGGTGTATTCAAACATAAACGTGCTGAAGACTTAAGCGCACATTTAATGAAAGGCTTACTTGATCGCAACCCAGCAGTTGATCCAGCATCAATTGACGATATTTATTGGGGTTGTGTACAGCAAACATTAGAGCAAGGCTTTAACGTAGCACGTAACGCAGCATTACTTGCCGGTATCCCACACAGCGTACCTGCTGTAACGGTTAACCGTTTATGTGGATCGTCAATGCAAGCATTGCATGACGCTGCACGCGCAATAATGACAGGCGCTGGCGACACTTACCTAATTGGTGGTGTTGAGCACATGGGTCACGTACCTATGACTCACGGCAACGACTTTCACCCAGGCCTTGCAACAACGATTGCACAAGCATCAGGCTCAATGGGTTTAACAGCAGAATACCTTGCAACGCTTCATGGCATTAGCCGTGAGCAACAAGATGAATTTGCTTATCGCTCACATCAACGTGCACAAGCTGCAACTGTTGAAGGCCGTTTCCGTCGCGAAATTTTAGCAATGGAAGGTCACGCAGCAGATGGTTCGCTTATCTTAGTTGAAGACGACGAAGTAATTCGCCCTGAAACAACAGTAGAAGGCCTATCAAAACTTCGCCCTGTGTTTAATCCTGCATCGGGTACGGTAACAGCNCAGCCGGTACGTCTTCTGCACTTTCTGACGGCGCATCTGCAATGTTAGTAATGAGCGAAGAGAAAGCAAAAGAACTTGGCTTACCAATTCGTGCGCGCATTAAAGCAATGGCAGTCGCTGGTTGCGATCCATCAATTATGGGTTACGGCCCAGTACCAGCAAGTAAAAAAGCACTTGCTCAAGCCGGTATTACAATTGATGACCTAGGCGTAGTAGAACTTAACGAAGCCTTTGCAGCACAATCATTACCTGTAATGAAAGATTTAGGGTTAATGGATGTTGTTGACGAAAAAGTGAATTTAAATGGCGGCGCAATCGCACTTGGTCACCCTCTGGGTTGTTCGGGTTCGCGTATTAGCACATCGCTTATTCACTTAATGGAAGATAAAAATGTACGATACGGTTTAGCAACTATGTGTATTGGTTTAGGCCAAGGCATTGCCACTGTATTTGAACGTGTTCAAGACTAATTAGTTTTAAACATGTAAAACCATCTTGGTGATTAAAAAGGCGGACTGATTTTATTCAGTTCGCCTTTTTTATTAGCTTTAATTAAGTGAAAACGACCCTTTATCAAACAAGCATGTAACAGCGTAATTATGTGATCGGGCGTATTATTAAATAAAGTCTTTTGAAGCAATAAAGTTTCAAATAAAATGGGCATATTAAGATAAGTAAAATAGTTAAATTACACTTGAAATTGCGTTAAACTGCCAAACTTATTAATTGCTATACCTAAGCACTCGCGTACGCAGCAATCACTTTAATTAAACAGGTCAATTTATTATGAGCTTTGATAATCCCGATCACCAATTAGATGCCATAGGCCTTCGCTGTCCAGAGCCAGTAATGATGGTACGTGCTGCTATTCGTAAAATGAGTGATGGTGAAACGTTATTAATAACTGCTGATGACCCGTCAACAACTCGCGACATTCCGAGCTTTTGTACGTTTATGGATCATACGCTGGTGGCTAAAGATGCAGAAGAAGCACCGTATAGGTATGTGGTGAAGAAAGGGCTTTAAAGTTATTAATTATCAGCAAATTTACTTGTTAAGCCAATTAGGTTCAAGTAATCATTTGCAGTAAAACTATTTACTCCGGAGAATGTCATGTGAGCTTCTAATAGCTGAGGTTCACTGATAACGCCTCTCCCATCATAACCAAACGTATTTAAGTAGTTAGTCTTTTTTATATTGTCACCTCTTTTTAATACATTTTGAAAGCTACGAAGATAAGTAAAAAGATCCATCTTTGAAAACTCTGAAAAATGCTTCATAAGTGTTTGTCGCTCATAGGCATCTGAAATAGGTGACTGTTTGCTCCCGCCTAAGAGCTTGGCAGAGTTGATCATTTCCTTCAAGTATCCAGACAAATTTAACTCTTTAGCTGAAAGCTTTAAGTCAGTAACTCTATTGTTAATAACAAACGGGTTATCTTTGAAGATCAAACACACATAGTCATATTGAGGTTTATTGAACATATATAAGCAAAGTAAGATTAGTAGAACCAGAATATCTACTGTTTTCTCTTCGCCAATTAACTCTATACTTGTAAGTAATCTATCTGCTAATTGTATAGCTGATCTAGGTGCTAAATTTTGCCAATTAGAAATTTCAGCGATAAACGAAGATAGTTGTCTTTTTATATCATCCCCTTGAGATAAAAGCGGAAACAGTAAAATGCTTTTTTGTTCAAGATATTGATTATCTAATACAGTAAAATCACAGTTTGCTTCTAGTAAACTGGCGGAAATCCCAACATCTAGATGGTATTTTGTATCGAAGAACCTCCTTAAATAATTATCAGCATTAAAGTCATTTCCATACAAAGCTTTTATCGTATGCTGTAACTCTTCCGTATGAGTTGATACCACAATCACTAGCCCTTCAATATCGAAAATATGTTTTATCGCTTCAAGCATTTCTACGGCATAAGTTGGTCGACATCGATCTAACTCATCTATAAATATAAACGCAGGATAACTTCGAGTTATTGCTTGCAAGCCTCCTTTTGGCTTTTCAATCGAGTATTTTACTAACTCTTTAATAGTGCCCTTTAGCTCTTTTACTCCCTTCTTATAGTCATTATGCTCTTTAAACGCTTGTGTAGTCATTGCTTCCATAGCAGCTGACAAATCTAATGGTTTATTGTTTTGTGTTGATGACGAAGTATCTGTGTCAGAGTTTTCGTCTACAAATAGGTCTTCAATATCAAAGCCACCATATCGCTTAACCAATGCTGCTAAAATTTTTGGTAATACAGATATACCTATATTTTTAAAACGCTTTTTCTTTTCTTTACTTAAGCAACTTTGATTAACTGTTTTTAGAAGCTGCTCTTGAATTTCAGCTAGTACAGTAATTATGGGGGAATCCATAAAGTCATTCGACCAAGCATCTATATAAACAACTGGGTGTTCATGCTTTAAATCTTCAGCCCAACGTTTTACAAAGTAAGTTTTACCCGCGCCCCACTCAGCATTAATGTTAATTACGTAAGAAGATTTATTAGTCTTTGTTCTATTTGCGTTTGAGCGACGAACAAGGATTTTAGTCAGCAGTTCTGCATCTTGCTTTCTATTTAGTTGATCAGCAGGATAAGTAATATCATCAATTTTTATTTCTTCGTTCCATTCTTTAATTTTCATACAACGTCCTTGTCACAAATCCATTAATTCACTCGGGCTGCTTTAAAAATACAGCTATCACTTCTTCGTTATCGTCACTTGTGGCTTGTCGTAGTCACTATAATCAATACTTACTATGTATATGCCTTTTATTGCTGGTGTGAAACTAAAGTAGTTATAAATAGTATTACAGTCTGCGATAGCTGGTTGGCCGAGTGTTAGGCTTTGCCCTGCTGGTTGTGCGTCGCTGTAACCACAGTTGTAACCTTCACTAAAATCGACATCGGCTATTTTAAATTCGTACACTTTACCAGGCGTCGAAAATTTAACTTGTGCTTGATAAAGCGCAGGGCCTACTGGCGCAAACTGATACTGGGGTTCTGCATCCCACAGTGTAAAGTCGCCACGTAAGTAAATTGTGCGGTCAAGCTCTTGCTGTGGTAAAACATCGTTAATCGAAATTTGGCTTGTACAGGCAGTAAGTAAACCAGCAATTGCTAAGGTTAAAATTCGTTTTATAGAAATCATCAATGGGGTTTCCTTTGCATACAGTGAAAACTAAAAAGCCAGCAAAACGCTGGCTTTTAAAATTGTTAATCGGTGTTATTTTTGTAAAACAGAAATATCTGCAATACCTAAAAACAATCCGCTTAGCTGGCTTAATAGCGCAAGACGATTTTGCTTAACAGCTTCATCGTCGGCCATAACCATTACGTTGTCAAAAAAGTTATCAACACTTTCGCGAATACCTGCCAATTGGCTTAATGCTTCTTGGTAGTTTCCATCTGCGTAAAGTGGTGCAAGGTCAGTGGCAAATTTTGCTACTTGTGATGCCAATACTTTTTCGGCGTCGTCGCTTAATAAGCTCTCATCAACACTACCTTGGCTGGTAATGTCGTTTTTAGCCAGAATATTACCTACACGCTTATTAGCTGCTGCAAGCGCTTCTGCTGCATCTAATGTGCGGAAGTGGCTTACGGCTTTAACACGGCGATCAAAATCAGCAGGTTTAGTCGGACGACGTGCAAGCACTGCTTGAATTACGTCTACTTCAATACCTTCGTCTTGATACCACGCACGGAAACGCCCTAGCATAAATTCAAATACGTCAGTTGATACATTTAAGTTAGTTAACTTGTCGCCAAACAATGTTTGCGATTTAGCTACTAGGTCTAAAATATCAAGTGGTAGTTCTTTTTCGACCATGATGCGAAGTGCACCAATAGCAGCACGACGAAGAGCAAATGGGTCTTTGTCACCTTTAGGTGCTTGGCCTATACCAAAAATACCCACCAGCGTGTCAAACTTATCAGCAATCGCTACTGCACAGCTAATTAAGTTTGTAGGTAAGTTGTCGCCTGCAAAGCGTGGCATGTACTGCTCGTTTTGCGCTACGGCTACCTCTTCGGCTTCACCATCGTGGCGAGCGTAATGCATTCCCATTACACCTTGCACGTCGGTAAATTCCATTACCATTTCAGTCATTAGGTCAGTTTTACTTAATAAGCCTGCACGCTGTGCTAGCACTTTATCAGCACCTAATTGCTCAGCAATATAACCTGCAAGCTCACTAATACGCTGAGACTTATCTTTAAGCGTACCAAGTTGCTTTTGGAACAATACGCTATCAAGCGATTCTAATCGGCTTTCTAGTGTTTTCTTTTTATCTGTTTCAAAGAAGAACTGTGCATCGGCTAAACGCGGGCGCACTACTTTTTCGTTACCAGAAATAACCACACTTGGATCTTTACTTTCTATGTTAGACACAAACAAAAACTTATTTAAAAGTTTGCCATTTTGATCTAATAACGGAAAGTATTTTTGATCGTCTTTCATAGTATAGATTAACGCTTCGGCTGGTACATCTAAAAATGCTTCTTCAAATGTTGCCGTTAAAGTAACTGGCCACTCTACAAGTGATGTTACTTCTTCTAGTAGATCTTCATCCATAGCAACAACAGCATTAACTGCTTTTGCAGCATCTTCTATTTGCGTACGAATTTGCGCTTTACGTTGTTCGTAATCGGCAATAACGTAAGCAGATTTAAGTACGTCAAAAACGTCGTCCGCATGGTTTATGCTAATTTTTTCTGGGTGATGAAAACGATGACCCTGAAGCTGGTTAGTTATTTTCTTACCAAGGATCTCACCTTCAAGTAACTCATTACCAAACAAAATAGTTACCGTATGCACAGGACGAATAAATTGTGTTTTATTCGCGCCCCAACGCATTGGTTTAGAAATTGGTAATTTAGCCAACGCTTTAGTAATTGCACCTGTCATTAGCGTTTTAGTTTCTTGCCCTGCTACTTTAGCAATGTGCAATAACCATGCGCCTTTGTCTGTTTCGAGTGTTTGTGCATCTTTTACTTCAATACCACAACCACGTGCCCAACCCATTGCTGCTTTTGTTGGGTTACCGTCACCGTCAAATGCGGCTTTAGTTGCTGGGCCGCGTTTTTCAACTTCTTTGTCTTGTTGCTTAGCTTCAAGCGCTTTTACTTGTAAACCTAAACGACGAGGCGATGCATACCAGCTTACGCCTTGGTGTGCTAATTCTAGTGTTTCAAGCTCTGCAGTTAAGTTTGCAGCAAACGCTTCTGCTAATTTACGCAGTGCTTTTGGTGGCAACTCTTCTGTGCCAATTTCTACTAATAAATTTTGTGCTGACATACTTACTTATCCTTACACAGCGGGAAACCAAGCGCTTCGCGTTTGTCATAGTAACTTTGTGCACACGCTTTTGATAACGCACGAACGCGTAAAATATAACGTTGACGTTCGGTTACCGAAATTGCGTGGCGTGCGTCTAGTAAGTTAAATGCATGCGATGCTTTCATTACTTGCTCGTAAGCCGGTAGTGGTAAGTTTGCTTCAATTAACTTTTGGCTCTCTGCTTCACATTTATCAAACTGAGCAAATAAGTCTTCTACGTTTGCGTGTTCAAAATTGTAAGTAGACTGCTCTACTTCATTTTGATGGAACACGTCGCCGTAGGTTACGCGCCCTAGTGGACCGTCTGCCCATACTAAGTCGTAAATACTATCTACGCCTTGAATGTACATTGCTAAACGCTCTAGGCCGTAAGTGATCTCACCCGTTACTGGTGAACACTCAATACCACCAACTTGTTGGAAGTAGGTAAACTGCGTTACTTCCATGCCGTTTAACCAAATTTCCCAACCTAGGCCCCACGCACCTAACGTAGGTGATTCCCAGTTGTCTTCTACAAAGCGAACTTCGTGAGTTAGTGTATCGATACCCATAGCCGCTAAAGAGCCTAAATAAAGCTCTTGGATGTTATCTGGCGATGGCTTTAAAACTACCTGAAATTGGTAGTAGTGTTGTAAGCGATTTGGATTTTCACCGTAGCGGCCATCGGTAGGACGACGACACGGTTGCACGTATGCACTCGCCATTGGCTCTGGACCAATAGACTTTAAAAAAGTTTGCGGGTGAAATGTCCCTGCGCCCACTTCCATATCAAGTGGTTGAATAATGACACAGCCTTGCTGCGCCCAATAATCCTGTAAAGCCAGGATCAAACCTTGAAAGGTTTTTACGTCATATTTTTGCATATTTGGCTTTTTACTATCTAAGAAGTAGCGTGAAAATTACCCTTAGTATACCGTGTGTACACTCAGGTTTTAAGCAGTTTGTGTAATTGAAGAAAATAAAAAAGGAGCCATTAGGCTCCTTTTTCTATGTAAGCAATATTTTTTACACGTCTAAGTTAACTACACGTAGTGCGTTCTTTTCAATAAACTCACGACGAGGCTCTACTTGGTCACCCATTAAGGTCGCAAATAATTGATCCGCGCCAACAGCATCTTCGATCGTTACTTGTAACATACGACGAGCACTAGGATCCATTGTGGTCTCCCAAAGCTGGCTTGGGTTCATTTCGCCCAGTCCTTTATAGCGTTGAATATAGATCCCGCGCTTCGATTCTGTGATCAACCATTCCAAAGCATCCACAAAGTTATCAACAGGTTTTGTTTTCTCACCACGTTGAATATATGCACCTTCGCTAAGGATGTTTGCGATGTTAGTACCAGTCACAGCAATGCGTTGGTAGTCACGTGACGCAATAAAGTCATAGTGAAGTACGTGTGCTTTATCTACACCGTGCTGACGAATATTCACAACCGGGTAATACATATTACGCTCAGCATCATGCTCTGTACCAGCATGGAAAATAGTCGCATCTTCATCACGTGCAATTAGGTCGTCAACCAACACTTTAGTCCAAGCAATTACTTTAGCTTCATCTGAAAGGTCATCAGTTTTCAATTCTGTCTGATAAATTAAGCGTTCCATTACCGTGTTAGGGTATTTACGCTTTAAACGCTCAATTACTTTAACTGTGTTTTGATAATCGTGAACGATTTCTTCTAGTGCTTCACCTTCAAGAGCAGGTGCATCTGTACTTGCATACAACGCTGCACCATTAAGAGCAAGCGATGTTAGGTATTCAACTAATGCAGGGTCATCTTTAATATAACGCTCTTGCTTACCTTTTTTCACTTTATAAAGTGGTGGTTGAGCAATGTAAATATAGCCGCGTTCTACAATTTCAGGCATTTGGCGATAGAAGAATGTTAATAGTAACGTACGAATGTGAGAACCATCCACGTCCGCATCGGTCATGATTATAATGCGATGGTAACGTAATTTCTCAGGGTTATATTCGTCACGACCAATACCACACCCTAATGCAGTAATTAGTGTTGCTACTTCTTGCGAAGATAACATTTTATCAAAACGTGCTTTTTCTACGTTTAAGATTTTACCTTTAAGCGGAAGAATAGCTTGGTTTTTACGGTTACGTCCCTGCTTGGCTGATCCGCCAGCAGAGTCCCCTTCCACTATATATAGTTCAGATTGGGCAGGATCTTTTTCTTGGCAATCAGCTAGCTTACCAGGTAAGCCTGCTAAGTCCATTGCACCTTTACGACGTGTCATTTCACGGGCTTTACGCGCCGCTTCACGAGCACGTGAGGCATCAATAATCTTACCTACAACAATTTTGGCATCAGTTGGGTTTTCTAATAAAAACTCAGTGAATTTTTCAGCCATTGCTTGTTCAACTGCAGACTTAACTTCACTTGAAACAAGCTTGTCTTTAGTTTGCGATGAGAACTTAGGATCAGGAACTTTAACGCTTACAACAGCCGTTAAGCCTTCACGGGCATCATCACCGGTAGCATTGCTGGTTGTTTTAGCTTTTTTGTTAAAGCCTTCTTTTTCCATGTAGTTATTAAGTGTACGTGTTAGCGCTGATCTAAAACCGGCTAAGTGAGTACCACCATCACGTTGTGGAATATTATTTGTGAAACAGTAAATGTTTTCTTGGTATGCATCATTCCACTGCATTGATACTTCAACGCTAATACCATCTTCTTCACGTTCGTGAGTAAAATGGAATACACCTTTATGTATAGGTGTTTTATTACGGTTTAAGTATTCAACGAAAGCTTGAATACCGCCTTCGTATTTAAAGTGGTCTGATTTATTTTCTTCACGTTCATCATTTAAAATGATGCTCACACCTGAATTTAGGAATGAAAGCTCGCGTAAACGCTTAGCTAAAATTTCGTAATGAAAATCTAAGTTTGTGAATGTTTCACCACTTGGCCAAAAACGCAGTTCTGTACCTGTCGTGTCCGATTCGCCAATAACAGCTAAAGGTGCATCTGGAACACCCATAGTGTAAAACTGCTCATGAAGTTTACCTTCACGGCGAACTGTAAGTTTTAGCTTTTCTGAAAGTGCATTTACAACAGAAACACCAACACCGTGTAAGCCACCTGATACTTTATAAGAGTTATCATCAAACTTACCACCGGCATGAAGTACCGTCATAATAACTTCGGCTGCTGATACGCCTTCTTCTTCATGGATAGAAGTTGGAATACCACGACCGTTATCTCGTACTGAGACAGAACCGTCTAAGTGAATCGTTACATAAATATCATCACAATGACCTGCTAAGGCTTCATCGATCGAGTTATCAACGACCTCAAACACCATGTGGTGTAAGCCTGTGCCATCATCGGTGTCCCCAATATACATTCCAGGACGCTTTCTTACTGCGTCTAATCCTTTAAGTACTTTAATACTCGACGAGTCATAATTCTCAGACATGGTTAATCCCACTTATCTTGTTATTAGGTTGCCATGTTTCACGTGGAACATTTGTAGTTCTCGTTGCATGGGTTCCACCACAGCAGAAATACTTTCAGACAAAATTGAAGAGATAAAAATTTGAGAACTGCAGTGAGCAAGTAATTGTCCCACTTTCTCTTTTGTATCTTCGCCTAACTCTGAAGGTAGATCATCTATTAGCAATATAGATTGCTTATCTGTCTCTGACTCAATTAAGCTATTTTGCGTAACTTTTAACGCATATAATAGTAACTTCAATTGACCGCGTGAGAATGTATTCTCCACGCTGTTGCCAGCGACACTAAAACTAAAATCGGCCTTATGAGGGCCTTTACTTGTAAACCCTTGGCGAGCATCTCGCTCAAAGTTTTGCTCTAACGCATCTGCAAGAGATTCGGTCTCTTTCCAGCCTGCGTTAAAGGTCATTTCTAAATCACGTACAAGCGTTAATTCTGCGCACATTTTATCAAAAAACTGCTGCTTAAACCTACTTATATACGCCAATCTTAATTTATTTATTTCTTCAGCCAGTCTAACAAATTCTTTGTCCCAAAACTTAATTTGGTCAAAATAATTCTTGGGCTTAGTTTTTAACAATGCATTACGTTGTTTAAGTACTTTATTAAACGATTGCCATAAAAAAAAGAACTCATGTTCCACGTGGAACAAACCTAAATCTAAAAACTTTCTGCGCTCTTTAGGCCCACCAAAAAATAAAGAATAACTCTCTGGTGTAATAATTTGCACTGGCATGAGTTGAGCTAGTTCGGATATTTTACGGCTCGCCTTACCTTGAATTTTTAAATTAGTTTCACCCGTTTGAGTTTTACTAATACCAATTGGAATAGATAAGTCGTGTATTGTTTTGCGCCCGTGAATTACAAACTGCTCTTGCTGATGCGCGATAATACTTTTGTGTTTTGGAGTACGAAAAGATTTGCCGTGAGAAAGGTAATAGATAGCCTCTAAAAGGCTGGTTTTTCCGCTGCCATTTTCACCATATATTATATTAACGCCGTTAACTGGTTCTAGCGTCAGCGCCTCAATATTACGAAAATATTTGAGGCTCAAATGACTTAAGCTCATTATGTATTTATAGTCTTATAAACGCATAGGCATAACAACGTACATTGCTTCTTCATCGCCTGCACCTTCAATTAATGCACTGCTGTTTGAGTCGGCTAATGTAAATAGTACGTCTTCTGTTTTTAATGTGTTTAGTACGTCTAATACGTAAGACACGTTAAACCCTATTTCTAGGTCAGCACCTTCGTAACTTACTTCAACAACTTCTTCAGCTTGTTCTTGCTCTGGGTTGTTGGCCGTAATTTTTAATAAACCATTTGATAAGTTTAAGCGTACGCCACGAAACTTTTCATTAGATAAAATAGACACTCGTTGGAACGCATTACGTAACCATTCTCGGTTAGCTGTAATTACTTTGTCGCCACCACGTGGTAATACACGACGGTAATCTGGAAAACGCCCATCAACCAGTTTACTTGTAAATGTAAACTCAATATCAATAATACGGATATGGTTAGCACCAAACTGAATTGTTACCAATTCATCGTCAGCTACCATAAGGCGCATAATTTCTTGCACACCTTTGCGAGGTATAATTAATTGACGTTGTGTATTAAGCGATTGCGTTAATTGCTTTTGCGCTATAGCTAAACGGTGACCATCTGTTGCTACTGTTTTTATATCGGTATTATCTACTTCAAACGACATACCATTTAAGTAATAACGTACGTCTTGATTTGCCATCGAAAAATGCGTGCTTTCGAGTAACTTACGAAGCTCTAAACGAGTTAGTTGAAATTCAACCTCTCCGTCCCACTGCTCTAAATTAGGAAAATCATCAGCAGATAAAGTCGTCAATGAAAAACGGCTTTTACCACTGGTTAAAAGTAATTGATGCTCTTGCAAGCTTAAAGTAATGTCTGAACCATCTGGTAGACTTTTACAAATATCGAGTAACTTTTTAGCGGGTAACGTTAGTTTTGTATCGGCAATATCATCACCTACAAATACGCCAGAAACTAGTTCAATTTCAAGGTCAGTACCCGTCATTGAAAGTTGTCCGTTTTCTACCACTAACAAAACGTTAGATAAAATTGGCAACGTGTGTTTGCGCTCTATTGCGCCCGACACTTGCACCAATGGCTTTAAAAATTGTTGTCTTGATATTGTTATTTGCATAATAAAGTCAGCCCTAAGATGACAATGTTCTTATTAAGTTTTGGTAATCTTCTTTAATTTCGTGGCTTTCGTCACGTAGTGATTTTATCTTACGACATGCATGTAATACGGTCGTATGATCGCGTCCACCAAATGCGTCACCAATCTCAGGTAAGCTGTGATTAGTTAATTCTTTAGATAACGCCATAGCTACTTGGCGCGGCCTCGCTATAGAGCGGCTGCGGCGCTTAGATAACAGGTCTGATATACGAATTCGATAGTACTCAGCAACAGTGCGCTGAATATTGTCTATGGTAACCAGTTTATCTTGCAAGGCAAGTAAATCGCGTAGCGCTTCTTTTACAAAATCGATTGAAATAGGACGACCGGTAAAGTTCGCATTAGCGATTACACGGTTAAGTGCACCCTCTAGCTCACGAACATTTGAACGTAATTTTTTGGCAATAAAAAAAGCAACTTCGTGTGGTAAGTTAATCTTACTTTGCTGGGCTTTTTTCATTAAAATAGCAACGCGTGTTTCAAGCTCTGGTGGCTCAATCGCAATTGTTAATCCCCAACCAAAACGTGATTTTAGCCTGTCTTCGACCCCTTCAATCTCTTTAGGGTAACGGTCAGAGGTTAAAATAATTTGTTGGTTGCCTTCAAGCAATGCATTAAAGGTATGAAAAAATTCTTCTTGTGAACGCTCTTTGTTAGCAAAAAATTGAATATCATCAATCATTAATGCATCAACACTACGGTAATAACGCTTAAATTCTTCTATCGCATTATTTTGAAGTGCCTTTACCATGTCTTGAACAAAGCGTTCTGAATGCATGTAAACAATTTTAGCATCTGGCTTATTTGCCATAATGCCATTACCTACTGCATGTAATAAGTGAGTTTTACCTAAACCAGTGCCACCGTATATAAATACAGGATTAAAAGCAGAGCCAGGATTGTCGGCAACCTGTGTGGCCGCAGCTTTTGCTAATTGGTTTGATTTACCTTCAACAAAGCTATCAAAAGTATAGTTTTCTTTAATGTTAGATTTGTAACCTGACTTAGGTGCAGGTTCAACAACTGGCTTTTGCTCGCGAGGCTGTTGTTTTGCTGAAGCGTGTGCACTTGGTGCCGATTGAGTTTCTATAACCGGTGCAGCTTGTGCATTTAATAAAGGTTTACTACCTACATCAAAACGTAGTTTTGGTGCTTCAACACCACAAATCTCTACTAGTAATTCGTTAATTCTATTTAGGTACTTTTCTCTCACCCAATCAAGCACAAAGCGATTAGGTGCATAAATCGTCAAGGTATCTTCGGTACTTTCTGCTTGTAGCGGTCTTACCCACATACTGAATTGCTGCGAAGGCAGCTCATCTTGCAATACATATAAACAACTTTGCCAAACCGACAGATACACAGTTAAACTCCCAGAGATATAATTTTTATTCCCGCACATCATTAATGATTATAAATCATACATTTATTGCGTTCAAATGGTCCAATAAGCGACCCAAGACCGCGTATTATGAAGACACTTTATCCACAAGTAAAAGATTGATTTTTATAAAATTGTTGATATCGATGTATAAAATCATTAACAAGCTGATTTAAAACAGTTTTTATTTTAGATCCTGAGAGGAGATCATAACAAAATAACACCAAGATCGCGAACCAAATTTACGATCCAATTTACTTTTCCCCCGCTTTTATTCACTTTTTATACAGGGGCTGTGGAAAACTTCTTATTTATGATGATCCTAACAGATCGCCTTATATGATCTCTTATATAGTAGTAGGTGGGTTATATACCCTTAACGTAATTATGATTGACTTTACATTACTTACTCTATAATATCTCGCGCTCGCAATGGCACCTATGCCAGGATCGCGACCTGTATAGGATGTTTTAACTTTAACCGATCGGATGAGATTGTTATGAAAAGAACTTTTCAACCTAGCGTTTTAAAACGCAAACGTGCACACGGCTTCCGTGCTCGCATGGCAACTGTAAATGGCCGTAAAGTATTAGCACGTCGCCGCGCTAAAGGCCGCAAAGTTCTTTCTGCTTAATTTATAAGTGGAAGACTTTAGCTTTGGCAGGGAGTTACGTCTGTTAACTCCCTCGCATTACTCTCGCATATTTAATGAACCCGCTCGGGCTGCAACTCCTTTCTTTACTCTATTAGCTAAACCAAATGACCAAGAAAAACCTCGGTTAGGTCTTACTGTTGCTAAAAAACGTGTAAAAAAGGCATGCCAACGAAACCGTATTAAACGTCTCGCTCGCGAAAGTTTTCGTTTAAATCAACACAGCATCGATAATATTGATATTGTGCTTATGGTTAAAAATGGTATTGATGAGCAGTCTAATGAAGAAATAACCAAACAACTTACTAAATTATGGCGAAAAATTAACGAACGCTGTAAACCAGGTGCACCTAAACCGCCACCTTTTAAGAAACGCCCAAACAAATCAGCTAAATCTAACAAACAAACCTAATTGCAATAGAATTGCAGGGTTAATTAATGTATCTTTAGCTCACCTTTTAATCATGCATTTAAATTTTCTAATTGAGTCTTTAAATACATGATATCTATCTCACTAAACTTAAGTAGGGGCATAAACATCATGAGGTTACTTAAACCACTTGTTGCTTTACCGAAGTTTTGTTTAGTGTTATTTATCCGCGGTTATCAAAAGTGGATTAGCCCGCTGTTAGGTCCGCATTGTCGTTTTAATCCAACCTGTTCTAGTTATGCTATTCAAGCAATTAAATTGCATGGATCGGTAAAAGGTAGTTGGTTAGCTTTAAAACGCATATTAAAATGCCATCCTTTACATTCAGGCGGAGACGACCCCGTTCCTGAAAAATTAACCCATATTAACCACCAACACGAGAAATAAGAGCTGTTATGGAATCGCAACGCACGTTTTTATTAATTGGCCTAATGCTAGTGTCGTTTTTATTGTTCCAAGAATGGGATAATGATTACAACAAGCCTAAAGTCGATCCAAGTGCCACAACACAAACACTACAAGCAAATTCACCAGAGTCGGATGATTATATTCCTTCATCGTCAGATTCAGAGTTACCTGCTTCAGCAACTTTAGCTAAGCGTTCAGTTATTGAAATTACAACTGACGTTTTTAAAGTTAAAATTGACACCAAAGGCGGTGACATTGTTGAAACAGACCTTCTTCAATACGAAGAGACAAAAGGCAGTGACACGCCTTATATGCTTCTTGGTCAGCTTGATGGTGGCAAACAATACTTTTCACAAAGTGGCTTAATTGGTTTAAATGGCCCTGACGGATCAGCTAATGGTCGCCCTACTTATAGTACCGAACAAAAATCATATACCTTAACGGGTGATGAGCTTCGCGTTCCACTTCAGTTTACTGATAGTAATGGTGTTAGTTTTACTAAAACGTATGTATTCAAAAAAGGTCAGTATGACGTAGGCTTAGAATACAAAATTAACAACACTACCAGCGCACCTCTTCAAGTACAGCTATACACGCAAATTAAGCGTACCGTACAAGAAAAAGGTAGCATGGTTGATCAAAACTATTTAGGTGCTGCATACGGTACTGATGAAGAAAAATACGAAAAGTATAGTTTTTCAGATATGGCTGATAAAAACCTAAATAAAAGCACACAAGGTGGTTACGTTGCCTTTATTCAACATTACTTTGTAAGTGCTTGGGTTCCAATGCAGGATCAATCAAATACACTTTATAGCTTAATTACAAAAAGTAATGCCGCTATTATTGGTGCTAAAGATCCCGCTGTAAATATTCAAGCTGGTAGTGAGCAAACATTAACTGCTACTTATTATATGGGCCCGAAAGAGTCAGATATTCTTGAAGCGATTCACCCAGACCTAGACCTAACCGTAGACTACGGTTGGTTATTTTTTATCTCGCAACCTTTATTTGTATTGCTAAAATGGCTACACAGCATTTTAGGTAACTGGGGTGTAGCAATTATTGCCATCACTATTATCGTTAAATCGTTAATGTACCCACTTACTAAAGCGCAATACACTTCAATGGCAAAAATGCGTGCCCTACAGCCTAAAATGGCAGCCCTTAAAGAAAAGTTTGGTGATGACCGTCAAAAGTTCGGCCAAGCAACTATGGAAATGTACAAAAAAGAAAAAGTTAACCCAATGGGTGGCTGTTTCCCTATTTTGCTACAAATGCCAATTTTCTTAGCCTTGTTCTACGTATTCTTAGAGTCTACTGAACTTCGCCATGCTGAATTCATTTTTTGGTTAACTGACCTTTCTGCGAAAGACCCGTACTACGTATTGCCAATATTATTTGGTGCGAGTATGTTTGTGACGCAAAAGCTACAACCTATGACGGTTACTGATCCAATGCAGCAAAAAATGATGACCTTTATGCCGGTTATCTTCTCTGTATTCTTCTTATGGTTCCCATCTGGTTTAGTTCTTTATTGGTTAGTGTCTAACCTTATTTCTATTGTCCAGATGTTAATCATCTACCGTGGCATGGAAAAGAAAGGAATTAAAGTAAGAGGCTAACTAAGCTCCTACTTATATAAAGGCGACTTCGGTCGCCTTTTTTATTGCCTGTTTTTCACCACAGCTATTCGCTACAAATAAATCGATAGGTTACAATACGGGCATAAAGTTACTCATCGTTGGCAAATTAATAGCATGATCAATCAAGATACAATTGCAGCACAAGCAACAGCACCAGGACGTGGTGGTGTTGGTATTATTCGCGTTTCAGGTAGCCTTGCTAAAAGTGTCGCCGAAAAAGTAGTAGGTAAAATACCTAAAGTTCGCTACGCCGATTATGTGCCATTTAAAAGCCTTGCTGGCGAGCAACTTGATCAAGGTATTGCCATTTACTTTGCAGGTCCTAACTCATTTACTGGTGAAGACGTACTTGAATTACAAGGCCACGGCGGTCCTGTAGTACTGGATATGTTACTTAAAGAAATTAGTAAAATAGAGGGCGTTCGTTTAGCAAAGCCTGGTGAATTTTCTGAGCGCGCATTTATGAATGACAAGCTTGATTTAACACAAGCAGAAGCCATCGCCGACTTAATTAATGCTACGAGCGAGCAAGCCGCTAAAAGCGCCCTACAGTCTCTCCAAGGTGAATTTTCTAAGCACATAGAAACACTCGTAGAAAAAGTAATTCACTTACGTATGTATGTAGAAGCGGCAATAGATTTTCCTGATGAAGAAATTGATTTTTTATCAGATGGTAAAGTGTCAGGCGACTTAGACGCGATTATTACTCAGCTTAACACTGTAACCAACCAAGCCAAGCAGGGCAGCATCATGCGCGAAGGTATGCGTGTTGTTATTGCAGGTCGCCCTAATGCGGGTAAATCAAGCCTGCTTAACGCTCTAGCCGGTCGTGAAGCCGCAATCGTAACAGAAATAGCCGGTACCACTCGCGACGTACTACGAGAGCATATACATATAGATGGTATGCCACTGCATATTATAGATACAGCAGGCCTACGCGAAAGCCCAGACAGAGTAGAACAAATAGGTATTGAGCGTGCATGGGATGAAATAAACCAAGCCGATCGCGTTTTATTTATGCTTGATGGCACTGATACTATAGATACTGACCCGCACAAAATTTGGCCTGAATTTATGGCAAAATTACCAGAAGGTATGGGGGTTACGGTCATCAGAAATAAAGCTGATTTATCGGGCGACATAGTCGGAATGGAGCAAGAGCAACAATACCCGGTCATCAGCTTAAGTGCTAAAAATGCTGACGGTATTGAACTTGTTCGCGAGCATTTAAAAGCTTGTATAGGCTTTCAAGGCGCAACAGAAGGTGGCTTTATGGCGCGCCGTCGTCATTTAGATGCACTAGAAAGTGCTGCGTATCATTTAGAAACGGGTAAAACACAATTAGAAATGCACATTGCTGGTGAAATACTCGCTGAAGAACTGCGTTTAACACAGCAGTATTTGAATGAAATTACAGGTGAATTTACCTCAGACGACTTACTTGGCAAAATATTTAGCTCGTTTTGTATTGGTAAATAAACACCCTATTACAGATATATTTTTATTATAAGAGCACTTAGGTGCTCTTTTTTTATGTAAAATATTCTGCTGTAAAATATGTATTTGTACACCTGATGTCTGCAAATTACTGCCAATAAAATCATATCCAAAACTATCTTTATTACGTGCTAAGAGAGGTCTGATTATATAGAGTAGACAATAGTGAAAGTGCTTATTGAGGAATTAATAGCACAAATCACACTATTATTAAGGTTAAAATCGATACATTTTTAAACAACCGCACGCTTTAATAGCGTTATATGTCATACAAAAAGTAGTTATAAATGGCTTCCTTATCCTTACTTTAGCGCACAAAAATGCACTAAAACACACCTCATACACGCAAAAAATGATGCTATTCGCTCAATTAAAGAGCTAAAAAACACTGATTAGTACTCTAAAAAGCTTACTTTTGACAACATATAATTTGATGATCACTGTGATTTTTAAATAAAATAACTCAACTGCTAAGTATTCAAAACTTTTGATCTGCTTACTCCACCAGCAAAATTAATAAAAATAGCAGCTCTAAATTCGCATAAAATTAAAAATACCGAGATCACTTATCCACAATACCTAATTTTCAGCTCAAATAAATACCAAAACTAGGTAAATCAGCCGCAAAAACCTCATGATCAATTGAAATTTAACTATTTATGAACTTATTTTTAATTAATTTCATTAGATCTCCTTTATTAGATCATTTTTAAAAATTATTTTCGATCTAAATTTAAGGTTATCAACAGGCTTTATATCCACATTATGATCAACATGTATTTTTAATTGAGATATTTACAATTTAATTTTTTACTGACAAGTAATATCAATAACTTAGCGAATATAAAACAACCTAAAAAAAAGTTTAAGCAGAGCTTTCCCCACTGTTATCAACAACTTGATCAGAAGATTACATTTAAAGATAATTTGTTAAACACTATATTATCAACAACTTAAAGACACAGTTTTGAATGAGTGTAAAATTACCGCAAAAATAGTTATACAAAAAAGCACTCTTAACTTTACTGTTATCCTCACTCAGTTATCATAGGCGGCAATTAAAACCAATGTGATCACTAATATTCATGAGTTCAGTAAATCTTATTGTCGGCAGCCAAATGGGATCAGCCGAATATGTTGCAGAGCAATTAAGCGACGCGCTTAATAACCGTGGTATTACTACGCAACTACATGATCAACCTGAATTTAGCGATATTGATCAGCAAAATACCATTTGGTTAATTTGCACATCAACTTATGGTGCAGGTGATTACCCTGAAAATCTTATTAGTTTTGTTGAAGATGTAACTCAAGCAGATGATTTATCTGAATTAAAATATTCAGTAATCGCTTTAGGCGACACTAGTTATGACACTTATAACCTAGCAGGACGTAATATAGATGCCTTATTAACTCAAAAAGGCGCTATAAAAGTAGCAGAACGTTTAGAGCTTAATATTCTCGATGAAGCACTACCAGAAGACACTGCATTAACATGGTTAGACTCTTGGATAGCTCAAACAGGCATAAAATAGATAGATCAAGTAAAAAGTTATATATAAAGTTACCCACAATTTACTAATAATTTAATAGGTTTTGTGGATAAAGATTGAATAAACTGCGTTTTAAAGCATGCTTATCCATGGGATAAGATCCAACTGATTCAACCCTGTGCATAAAGTGCCTTTTTGATCAGAGCTTATTTGCTGGATGATCCGATCATATTAACACCTTTAGATCTGATCTAATTTCATGTTTTAAATGAAGATCTAAACCTTATCAACAGAAAAGTCGATCAGTAGTAGTAATAGTAATAAAAGATCTCTTTAAAAGATCCTTTATATTATTAGAGATCACATACTTAGATCTTGCCCTTTGTTTAATCATTTATCTTCTGCCAATTTCTAGGTAGAATACGCTCCCTTTTGAAGTTTACCGGTTTGATTTAAGTAGGATCCCATTAATGATTTTTCACGAAAATTTTGACGTTATCGTAGTAGGTGGTGGACATGCTGGCACTGAAGCCGCATTAGCAGCTGCCCGTATGGGGATGAATACCCTGCTACTGACTCACAATATGGATACCCTTGGTCAAATGTCTTGCAACCCAGCAATTGGTGGGATTGGCAAAGGTCATTTGGTAAAAGAGATCGACGCGCTTGGTGGTGCAATGGCACAGGCCATTGATAAAGGCGGGATCCAATTTCGTACACTAAATTCTTCAAAAGGACCTGCTGTTCGTGCTACTCGAGCACAAGCAGATCGTGCTTTGTACAAAGCGGCTATTCAAACAACATTACAAAACCAAGATAACCTTAAGATTTTTCAACAATCATGTGATGATCTTATTGTTGAAAACGATCGTGTTACTGGCGTAGTAACTCAAATGGGTTTACGTTTTAGTGCACCAAGTGTTGTTTTAACCGTGGGTACTTTTTTAGGCGGCTTAATTCATATTGGTTTAGAAAATTATAAAGGCGGTCGTGCAGGCGATCCTCCTTCAATCGCTTTAGCTGATCGCTTACGTGAACATCCATTTAGAGTTGATCGTTTAAAAACAGGTACACCGCCACGTATTGATGCACGTACTGTTGATTTTACAAAAATGGAAGCACAGCCAGGTGATACACCAACTCCTGTGTTTTCGTTTATGGGTAAACAATCAGATCACCCACAACAGATACCGTGTTACATAACTTACACAAACGAAAAAACACATGATGTTATTCGTAAAAACTTACATCGCTCACCTATGTACTCAGGTGTTATTGAAGGTATTGGTCCACGATACTGCCCTTCAATTGAAGATAAAATTGTTCGTTTTGCAGATAAAGATAAACATCAAATATTTGTTGAGCCTGAAGGTTTAACATCATACGAATTATACCCAAATGGTATCTCGACTAGTTTACCGTTTGATGTACAACTTGAAATTGTGCAATCGATTACAGGTTTTGAAAATGCACATATTTGTCGACCTGGTTACGCAATTGAATATGATTACTTTGATCCACGTGATTTAAAACAATCTTTAGAAACTAAATTTATTGAAGGTTTATTTTTTGCGGGTCAAATTAACGGTACTACCGGCTATGAAGAAGCGGGTGCACAAGGCTTAATTGCAGGTATGAATGCTGCACTAAAAGTGCAAGGCAAAGATTCTTGGACACCACGTCGTGATGAAGCTTACGTTGGCGTATTAATCGACGACTTAGCAACACTGGGTACAAAAGAACCATACCGTATGTTTACCAGTCGTGCCGAATACCGTTTATTACTTCGTGAAGATAATGCTGATATTCGTTTAACTGAAAAAGGCCGTGAACTAGGTTTAGTTAATGACGAACGCTGGCAGGCATTTAACGAAAAAATGGAAGTAATCGAAAAAGAGAAGCAACGCATTAAAGATACGTGGATTCATAAAGATCACGCCGTTGTAGATCAAGTAAATGCATTACTGAAAACACCGCTTACACGTGAAGCAAGTTTAGAAGAATTACTTCGTCGCCCAGAGATTCGTTATAACGATCTTATGGCTATAGAAGGATTAGGATCTGAATTTACAAACAAAGCGGCACTTGAACAAGTTGAGATCCATACTAAGTACGCAGGTTATATTGCGCGTCAACAAGATGAGATCAACAAACAGCTTCGTCATGAGCAAACAATTTTACCAAAAGAGTTTGATTATAAAACCGTATCTGGTTTGTCAAATGAGGTAGTTGCCAAGCTTATTGAGTCGCGTCCTGACACTATTGGTCAAGCATCGCGTATTTCTGGTATCACCCCAGCGGCGATTTCGCTATTATTAGTGTATCTGAAGAAGCAAGGCTTATTACGCAAATCCGCGTAACGGTAAGGGTACATAGTGTTACAGCAACAATTAACTACATTGTTAGCGCAAACTGATATTGCGCTAACAGAAAAACAACAGCAACAGCTAGTTCGTTACGTCGAGTTATTGAATAAGTGGAATAAGGCTTATAACTTAACCTCAGTACGCTTACCTGAAGAAATGATGATTAAGCATATTATGGATAGCTTAGTTGTTGCGCCTCACTTACCCGGTCATCATTATATTGATGTTGGAACGGGTCCTGGATTACCGGGTATCGTATTAGCAATTGCATTACCTAATACACATTTTGTGTTATTAGATAGCTTAGGTAAACGTGTACGATTTTTAATGCATGTTAAACATGAGCTTGGTCTTGATAATGTAACCCCGGTTCAGTCAAGAGTTGAAGAATATCAACCAAGTGTTAAATTAGACGGCGTACTAAGTCGTGCTTTTGCTTCATTACAAGATATGGTTGACTGGTGTTCGCACTTAATCGATCATTCGGGTAAATTTATAGCACTTAAAGGCGTGTTCCCTAGCGAAGAGCTAGAGTCACTACCTGCAGGCGTTAAGTTTGAGCAAAAAATTGCATTAGAAGTACCTAATTTGGATGCACAACGACATTTAATTATTCTTTCTAAAGACTAGGGATCAGAGACACAGTGGCAAAAGTCATCGCATTAGCAAATCAAAAAGGTGGAGTGGGTAAAACTACAACCGCTGTTAACCTCGCTGCGTCTATGGCTGCAACGAAACGTAAAGTGCTGTTAATTGATCTCGATCCGCAAGGTAATGCGACTATGGGTAGTGGCGTAGATAAGTATGGCGACGTGCCAACTATTTACGACCTACTTATTGAAGATAAACCTATAGAAGACGTTATCATTAAAGAAACGTCTGGCGAATACCATATGATTGCTGCAAACGGTGATGTAACCGCTGCAGAAGTTAAATTGATGGAATTATTTGCCCGTGAAGTGCGTTTACGTAATGCACTTGAAAAAATTCAGGACCAGTACGAATTTATTTTTATCGACTGTCCACCCTCTCTAAATATGTTAACTGTTAATGCAATGGCCGCAGCTGATTCTATTTTAGTGCCAATGCAGTGTGAGTATTATGCACTTGAAGGGTTAACCGCATTAATGGATACGATTACGCAGCTTGCTAAGTTAGTGAATCCTAGCTTACAAATTGAAGGCATACTTCGTACTATGTACGACCCGCGTAACCGTTTGGCAAATGATGTATCAGAACAATTAAAACAACATTTTGGCGATAAAGTATACCGTACGGTGATCCCGCGTAATGTTCGTTTAGCTGAAGCACCTAGTTTTGGTACTCCTGCTATGTACTATGACCGGGCATCAAGTGGCGCTAAAGCATATTTAGCACTCGCTGGTGAAATGTTACGCAGAAAAGAAAAAACAGCGTCCGTTGTCGCCTAACTTTGAGGTAAAAAAATAACATGTCTGCTAAAAAACGAGGTTTAGGCCGAGGACTCGATGCACTTTTAAGTTCGTCAAAGCCTGCACCAAGCCCAAGCAAGGAACAAGACACATCAAACGTTTCTGAGGCTGTGCAAAATGCCGCGGCTAATAATAGTGAATTACAAAAACTCCCAATAGAGTTTTTACACTCTGGTAAATACCAACCTCGTAAAGACATGTCTGAAGAGGCGCTAGAAGAGCTTGCTAGTTCTATTCGCTCACAAGGTATTATTCAACCTATTGTTGTGCGCCCTATTGCACACAATAGCTTTGAAATTATTGCTGGTGAGCGTCGTTGGCGCGCAGCGCAAATAGCTAAGCTTGAAACAGTGCCTTGTATTATTAAAGATGTACCTGATGAAGCTGCCGTTGCGATTGCACTGATAGAAAATATTCAGCGTGAAGATTTAAATGCCATGGAAGAAGCAGTTGCACTTAATCGTTTACTAATAGAATTTGAATTAACACATCAGCAAGTAGCAGATGCAGTGGGTAAATCACGTACGACTGTAACTAATTTACTGCGTTTAAATAACTTAAATAGTGATGTAAAAATTCTGTTAGAACATGGCGATATTGAAATGGGCCATGCTCGTTGCCTGTTAGCCCTTGAAGGTGAAGCGCAGTCAGATGCTGCTCGTTTAGCTGTAGCTAAAGCATTAACAGTTCGAGAAACTGAAAAGCTCGTACGTTCAATTTTAGAACCTTTACCTGCTAAAGAAATAACCGAAAAAGATCCAGATGTTAAGCAGTTAGAACAACAACTCGCTGAAAATCTAGGTGCTAAAGTAGAGATTAACTACAATAAAAAAGGCAAAGGTAAACTGGTTATTTCGTATACTAACCTAGATGAACTTGACGGCATTTTAAATCGTATCAATCACGACAATACCCACCATTAGTTTTCTACATGTCTAAAAAGGGACATTTGTAGCTATTTCGTGTTACAAAGCATCTACTCAAGTTGCAAAACTGGCAGGATTAAGTATAATTTCGCCAGTTTTCACACCCTAACAATTAGAACGCAATAAAGGTTAACTAAACGTGACTGATAAGTTAGCGAGTCCATATCGACTTGCCGTATTAAAGTTAATTTGCCTTCAGGGTGTTGTAGCATTAGTTGCTGCTGTAATTATTTTTTTTAGTTCGGGAGTCAATGCCTCGCTTTCATCACTCGCTGGTGGAGCTGTAGCAGTACTTCCGCACTTTGTATTTGCACTCTATGCATTCAGATATATGGGTGCAAGTCGAGCAAATCAAGCGTATGCCTCGTTGAAACGCGGCAACGGATTAAAGTTTATGCTAACAATTGTATTGTTTGCGCTAGTACTGAAGCATTTTCCGGTAATTTTATTACCCTTTTTTAGTACTTATATACTGGCGCTCTTTACTGGATTGTTCGCACCCGTTTTTTTTAAACATTAACTTTTGGGATATAACATGGCAGCAGAAGAAGTTACTCTATCTGGCCATATCCAGCACCATTTGACCAATGCTAAGATGTGTTCGACCGATACAGGTCTCGCCTTCAATAAAGCATGTACGGACAGTGGATTCTGGACATGGCATATAGATACCCTTGCATGGTCTATCGGTTTAGGTCTTATATTTTTATGGATCTTTCGTAGTGCCGCTAAAAAATCAACACTAGGTGTACCTGGAAAATTTCAGTGTTTTATTGAAATAATCGTAGAATTTGTTGGCGACAACGTACGCGATACTTTCCATGGTAAAAGCAAGCTTATTGCACCATTAGCCTTAACGATTTTCGTTTGGGTGTTCTTAATGAACTTAATGGATTTAATACCAGTTGATTTCCTTCCAGCATTTGCAGGTTTCGTTGGTGAGACTGCATTTGGTATGGATTCACACGATGTGTACATGAAAATTGTACCAACGACTGACATTAATATGACTTCAGCGCTAGCGCTGGGTGTATTTATACTAATGGTTGGCTTTTCAATCAAAATAAAAGGTATTGGCGGGTTTATTAAAGAGTTAACGCTTCATCCGTTCAACTCAAATAACGTGTTCGTTCAAATTATTTTGATACCATTTAACCTATTACTTGAACTGATTGCACTCGTTTCTAAACCGTTTTCATTAGCACTACGTTTGTTTGGTAACTTATATGCTGGTGAGTTGATTTTCATCTTGATCGGCGCTATCGGTTTTATGCAACTACCGTTGCACTTTGTTTGGGCTGTATTCCACATTCTAGTTATTACATTGCAAGCATTCTTATTCATGATGCTTACGATTGTATACCTAAGCATGGCAAGTTCAGATAATCACTAATTTTTAGATTTACAATTTTACTTTTACTTTTAACTTTACAATTGAAACTTTGGAGAAATAAATGGAAGCTTTAGAATTATTAACAGGCTTAAAATACATCGCAGTAGCTTTACTAATCGGTTTTGGTGCAATCGGCACAGCAATCGGTTTTGGTAACATGGGCGGTAAATTCCTTGAAGCATGTGCGCGTCAACCTGAGCTTGCACCTTCGCTACAAGTTAAGATGTTTATTCTTGCTGGTCTAATCGATGCTGTAGCAATGATTGGTGTTGGTATCGCTATGGTATTGTTGTTCGTACTTTAATTTTATTCTTTGAACAGCTTACTATTTAAGGAGGAGCGGTTGTGAATTTAAACGCCACTCTTATCGGTGAATTGATTGCGTTTACGGTGTTCGTATTATTTTGTATGAAATACGTATGGCCACCACTAAACGGTGC
This sequence comes from Pseudoalteromonas sp. TAB23, assembly GCF_000498075.1. Taxonomy (NCBI): domain Bacteria; kingdom Pseudomonadati; phylum Pseudomonadota; class Gammaproteobacteria; order Alteromonadales; family Pseudoalteromonadaceae; genus Pseudoalteromonas; species Pseudoalteromonas sp. TAB23. The sequence continues at coordinate 10,778 of NZ_AUTP01000201.1, read as the reverse complement.
AATTGAAGCTCGCCAGAAAAAAATCGAAGATGGTTTAGCTGCCTCTGATAGAGCCGAAAAAGACTTAGAACTTGCGCAAAAGAAAGCTGCTGAACAGCTTAAAGATGCAAAAGCTCAAGCGGCTGATATCATTGATCAAGCTAAAAAGCGTGCAGTGCTAATTGTTGACGAAGAAACACTTCGTGGTCAACAAGAGCGTGAAAGTATCATTGCTCAAGGGCACTCTGAAGTTGAGTCTGAACGTAATCGCATAACAGAAGAACTACGTAAGCAAGTAGCAACTCTGGCAGTGATTGGCGCAGAACGTATTTTAGAGCGTGAAATTAATCAAGCCGCACATAGTGACATCGTTGAAAAACTTGTCGCTGAGCTGTAATTAGGAGGGTATGAGCATGTCTAATTTGACTACTATCGCTCGCCCATACGCTAAAGCGGCTTTTGAACTTGCCGTTGAGAAAGGCACTCTAGAAAGCTGGAATGATATGTTGTTCTTTGCAGGCCATGTAGCCAGCAATGAGCAAGCATCGTCTGTTTTAGCGAGTATGCCTACAGCTACTGCACAAGCTGAATTATTTATTCAACTTTGTGCTGAGCAGCTCAACGAACAAGGTCAGAACCTAGTTAAGGTGATGGCTGAAAATGGACGTTTGACAGCTCTACCTGAAGTTGCACAGTTATTTGCTGAATTTAAAGCAGAATACGATAAAGAAATCGAAGTAGATGTGATTTCTGCAACTCCTCTTGTTGCTGCGCAACAAGAGTCATTGGTAGCGGCACTTGAAAAACGTTTCGCACGCAAAGTTAAGCTGAATTGTAGTGAAGACGCGTCAGTGGTTGGTGGACTTATTATTAGGTCTGGCGACACTGTAATCGACGGTACTATTCGCGGTAAATTAAACCGCTTAGCTACAACACTACAATCGTAATTGGGAAAAAGAGCATGCAACTTAATTCCACTGAAATTTCAGATCTGATCAAACAACGTATTGAGAAGTTCGAAGTTGTAAGTGAAGCTCGTAACGAAGGTACTATTGTATCTGTTACTGACGGTATCATCCGCATCCACGGTCTTGCTGACTGTATGCAAGGTGAAATGATTGAGCTTCCTGGCAGCCGTTATGCTATCGCACTAAACCTTGAGCGCGACTCAATTGGTGCAGTAGTAATGGGTCCGTACGCTGACCTTACTGAAGGCGTAAAAGTATATACAACTGGTCGTATTTTAGAAGTTCCTGTTGGTCCTGGTTTACTTGGTCGTGTTGTAAACACACTAGGTGCTCCAATCGATGGTAAAGGCGCTCTAGATAACGACGGGTTTGAACCTGTAGAAAAAATTGCACCAGGTGTAATCGAGCGTAAATCTGTAGATGAGCCAGTTCAAACTGGTTATAAATCTATTGATGCGATGATTCCAGTTGGTCGTGGTCAACGTGAACTTATCATTGGTGACCGCCAAACAGGTAAAACTGCACTAGCAATCGATGCAATCATCAATCAAAAAGACACAGGCGTTAAGTGTGTGTACGTTGCGATTGGTCAAAAAGCATCTACTATTGCAAACGTAGTTCGTAAATTAGAAGAGCATGGTGCACTAGCAAATACTATCGTAGTTGTTGCATCTGCTTCTGAATCTGCGGCACTTCAGTACTTAGCACCGTTCGCGGGCTGTACTATGGGTGAATACTTCCGTGACCGTGGTGAAAACGCATTAATCGTATATGATGATTTGTCTAAGCAAGCAGTTGCTTACCGCCAAATTTCATTACTACTTAAGCGTCCACCAGGCCGTGAAGCATACCCAGGTGACGTATTCTACCTTCACTCTCGTCTTTTAGAGCGTGCATCGCGTGTAAACGCAGATTACGTTGAAAAGTTCACTAATGGTGAAGTGAAAGGTAAAACTGGTTCATTGACGGCATTGCCAATCATTGAAACTCAAGGCGGCGACGTTTCTGCGTTCGTACCGACTAACGTTATCTCTATCACCGATGGTCAGATCTTCTTAGAAACTGACTTATTCAACTCAGGTATCCGTCCGGCAGTAAATGCTGGTATCTCGGTATCGCGTGTTGGTGGTGCTGCACAAACTAAAATCGTTAAGAAACTAGGTGGCGGTATTCGTCTAGCCCTAGCTCAGTACCGTGAATTAGCTGCGTTTTCGCAGTTCGCGTCTGACCTTGATGATGCAACTCGTGCTCAACTTGAGCATGGTGAGCGTGTAACAGAGCTAATGAAGCAGAAACAGTATGCGCCAATGTCTGTTGCTGATATGTCTTTGTCGTTATTTGCTGCTGAAAAAGGCTTCCTTCAAGACATCGAAATCGCGAAAATCGGTGACTTTGAAGCAGCTTTACTTTCGTATGCAAATAGCACATACGCAGAGCTTGTGGCTCAAATCAATAAAACTGGTAACTTGAATGCCGAGATCGAAGCGCAGCTTAAAGAACTTCTAACGAAGTTCAAGTCTACGCAAACTTGGTAATTTAGTTATTAATGGTGCGCTTTAGGAAACTAAAGCACACCTTGATTCGGAGAGAGAGTCATGGCCAGCGGAAAAGAGATTAAAAGCAAGATCGGGAGTATTAAAAATACTCAAAAGATCACTAGCGCAATGGAAATGGTTGCTGCGTCTAAAATGAAAAGGGCGCAAGAACGCGTTGCTTCAAGCCGTCCATACGCTGACAAATTACGTGAAGTAATTGGTCGTGTTGCTCAAGCAAATCTTGATTTTACTCACCCGTTCTTAAAAGATCGTGAAGTGAAACGAGTTGGTTATATTGTTATCTCTACAGACCGTGGTCTGTGTGGCGGTCTAAACTCAAACGAGTTTAAGAAAGTTGCACTTGATGTTAAAGCGTGGAAAGAAAAAGGTGTTGATGCTGAATTTGCTACTTTAGGTAGTAAAGCAGCTGGCTTCTTTCAACGTTTTGGTGGTCAACTACTCGCTAAAAAAGCGGGCCTAGGAGATAAACCTTCAGTACAAGACGTTATTGGTCCTGTAAAAGTTATGCTTGATGCATTTTCTGAAGGCAAAATAGACCGTTTATTCTTGGTATATAACAAATTCGTTAATACCATGAGGCAAGAGCCAATTATAGATCAGTTACTCCCTTTGCCAAAAGCTGAAGAAGAAGTATCTGCTCACACATGGGATTACTTATACGAGCCAAATCCAGAGGCTATTTTAGAGTCTTTGTTAGTACGCTTTATTGAGTCTCAAGCATACCAAGGTGTGGTAGAAAATGCTGCCTCTGAACAGGCTGCTCGTATGGTTGCAATGAAAGCTGCAACTGATAACGCAGGTGACCTTATGGACGAGCTACAGCTTGTTTATAACAAGGCTCGCCAAGCAGCAATCACACAAGAAATTAGTGAGATTTGTTCTGGCTCAGCAGCAGTTTAATGCTTCGGGTAAAGATTAACGAGAGGAATAGACATGAGTTTAGGTAAGGTCGTCCAAATTATCGGCGCCGTTGTGGATATTGAATTTCCACAAGATAGCGTGCCAGCGGTATACCACGCACTAAGAGTAACAGATGGCGATTTAGCTGGTTTGACTCTAGAAGTTCAACAACAGCTAGGTGGCGGTGTAGTGCGTACTATCGCTATGGGTACTACTGATGGTTTACGTCGTAGTGCTTTAGTTATGAATACAGGTGAATCGATTCAAGTTCCAGTTGGTAAAGCAACACTTGGTCGTATCATGAACGTACTTGGTGAGCCAATCGATGAAGCGGGTCCAATCGGCGAAGAAGACCGTATGTCTATTCACCGTGCAGCACCTTCATACGAAGAGCAATCAAGTTCAGTTGAACTTTTAGAAACTGGTATCAAGGTTATCGACCTTGTATGTCCGTTTGCTAAAGGTGGTAAAGTTGGTTTATTCGGTGGTGCCGGTGTTGGTAAAACTGTAAACATGATGGAACTTATCCGTAACATCGCAATCGAGCACAGCGGCTACTCAGTATTCGCAGGTGTTGGTGAGCGTACACGTGAGGGTAACGATTTCTACCATGAGATGAACGATTCAAACGTACTTGATAAAGTATCGCTTGTATACGGTCAGATGAACGAGCCTCCAGGTAACCGTTTACGCGTAGCGTTAACAGGTCTTACTATGGCTGAAAAGTTCCGTGATGAAGGTCGCGATGTACTTTTCTTCGTAGATAACATCTACCGTTATACTCTTGCTGGTACAGAAGTATCTGCACTACTTGGTCGTATGCCATCAGCGGTAGGTTACCAGCCTACACTTGCTGAAGAAATGGGTGTGCTTCAAGAGCGTATCGCTTCTACTAAGACGGGTTCAATTACATCAATCCAAGCGGTATACGTACCTGCGGATGATTTAACGGATCCATCTCCAGCAACTACCTTTGCTCACTTAGACGCAACAGTAGTACTTTCACGTGATATCGCATCACTTGGTATCTACCCAGCGGTAGACCCACTTGATTCATCTTCACGTCAACTTGACCCACAAGTAATTGGTCAAGAGCACTACGATACAGCACGTGGCGTTCAAACAGTTCTTCAGCGTTATAAAGAACTTAAAGACATCATTGCAATCCTAGGTATGGACGAGCTTTCTGACGAAGATAAGCAACTTGTATCTCGTGCACGTAAAATCCAACGTTTCCTATCTCAGCCATTCTTCGTGGCAGAGGTGTTTACAGGCGCGTCTGGTAAATACGTATCACTAAAAGATACAATTTCTGGCTTTAAAGGCATCTTAAACGGTGAATTTGATGATATGCCAGAGCAAGCGTTCTACATGGTTGGCTCTATCGAAGAAGCTCAAGAAAAAGCCAAAGGCATGTAACTAGGAGGGTAGTATGACAGCTATGACTGTACATCTTGACGTAGTAAGCGCTGAGCAGAGTTTGTTCTCTGGTCTTGTTGAATCGATTCAAGTATCTGGTAGTGAAGGCGAGCTGGGTGTAAACCTAGGCCATGCTCCACTACTAACTGCCCTTAAACCTGGTATGGTACGTTTAGTTAAGCAATTTGGTCACGAAGATGTGATATATGTTGCTGGCGGTACATTAGAAGTTCAACCAAATCACATCACGATTCTTGCAGATACTGCGGTTCGTGGTGAAGATTTAGATGAAGATTCTGTACAAAAAGCTAAACGTGAAGCTGAAGAACATATGGCGAATTCGTCAGCTGTTGAGTTTGATTATCAGCAAGCGGCTACGCGACTGGCAGAAGCAGTTGCTCAGTTACGCGTAATTCAGCAATTACGTCACAAGTAAGCCTATCCGGTTTGTAAAAAGCCCACTTTAAGTGGGCTTTTTTGTGCCTGTTACTTTTGTATTTACACTAAATACCTTAGTCCGATTATTATCTACACTTTTACACTTATATCCTGCAGGAATCCTCGCTACAATAACGCCATTCAATTAAGTGTGTTTTTTCAGTCAAGATTCAGTACTAATAAACTAACCTACTGAGTATCTGCACAAGAAGTGATTTACGTAATCTTCTGATCAAACATAAGACTTATTTAGCTAAAACAACGAAAAAAGGAAATTGTTTTAATGGCTCTAACAACTATTATTCTTGCTGCGGGTAAAGGTACTCGTATGCGCTCTGCTCTACCTAAAGTTTTGCACAAAGTTGCAGGTAAACCAATGGTACAGCACGTTATTGATAATGCGATGGCATTAGGTGCAACGACTACAAACCTAGTTTACGGACACGGCGGCGAACTATTACAACAACAACTTGCCGATAACAATGTAAATTGGGTACTTCAAGCTGAACAACTTGGTACTGGCCACGCAGTAGCGCAAGCCAACTCTCATGTTAATGATGAAGACACGGTATTAATTTTATACGGTGATGTACCACTAACAAAGCAATCAACACTAGAGCGTTTATTAGCCGCAACACCTAAAAATGGTTTAGCTATATTAACGGTAAATTTGGTAAACCCAAATGGCTATGGTCGAATGCTTCGTGCCGGTGGTAAGTTAGTCGGTATTGTTGAGCAAAAAGATTCAAGTCCAGAGCAGTTACTTATTAACGAAGTAAATACAGGCATTATGGCTGTTAACGGTAAGCTATTAAAAACATGGTTAGGTAACTTATCTAACAATAATGCACAAGGCGAGTACTACTTAACAGATATCGTTGCAATGGCTCACAGTGAAGGCGTAGAAATCACTTCAGCTCAGCCAGACCATGCAATGGAAGTTGAGGGCGCAAATAACCGCGTACAACTTGCAGGCTTAGAGCGCGCTTACCAAGCATGGCAAGCAGAAGAGTTAATGTTAAATGGCGCAACACTTGCTGACCCTGCGCGTATTGATGTGCGAGGAACAGTTACCACCGGTGAAGATGTACTTATCGACGTAAACGTTATTTTTGAAGGCACAGTCACTCTTGGTAATAATGTAAAAATAGGTCCTAACTGTGTCCTTAAAAATTGTAGTATTGGTGATAACGTTATTATTAAAGCTAATACACTGATTGAAGATGCCACAGTTGCAGATAAGTGTACGCTTGGTCCTTATGCTCGCCTTCGCCCAGGCGCTGTAATGGAAGAAGACTCACACATTGGTAACTTTGTTGAGATGAAAAAAACCCGACTAGGTAAAGGCTCTAAAGCCAACCACTTAAGTTATTTAGGTGATGCTGAAATTGGCGAAAAAGTGAATATTGGCGCTGGCACTATTACCTGTAACTACGATGGTGTTAACAAAGCAAAAACTATTATTGGCGATAATGCCTTTATTGGTTCTAATTCATCACTCGTTGCCCCAGTAAATATAGGCGCAACAGCAACAATTGGTGCAGGCTCTGTGATCACCAGTACCGTTGAAGATGACCAATTAGCAATAGCACGCTCTAAACAGCGTAATTTAACAGGTTGGAAACGCCCAGTTAAAAAATAATAAGCCAACACCTTTTTAAAGCGAGTTATATACTCGCTTTTTTATTGCTTATATTTTGACTATTATTTAAACTTATGGTTAACGGATTAAAAAATACACTCAAGGAACTCTTATGTCTGCATATGCTCGCCGTGCTATTGCCGAAAGGCAACGTCAAAATCAAATTAAAAGTCTTCTATCAGGTAACAATCACACGCTGATACAAATGAACTCTGCAGAGTTTGTAGACTACATTATTTCTGTAAAGATGAAGCAAGGTAAATCTCGTTCAGAAGTGGTTGATTGGCTTGATGAGTTACTGGAAGAGCATAATTCACTATCAAGTAAATGGAAACGAATTAAAGATCCATTAAAGACAGGAGGTGGGTTATACCCTTTATTTGATGATATGAAGGCATTAGCCATTATAGCGGCTGCAATGCAGCGCCAAGGTAATGTTTTCGGTAAGTTTAAAATTAAAGTTTATAATGGTTCCCCCGCTATTATAATGTCTTCATACCCTGGTATCCGAGCTCATTTAACGGGTACTCGTTATTTAGCAAGTAACCCCAAACTTTTTACTATCGGTGTCGGTAAATTAGAAGCTGCAAAAGCTATGAAGGGTGGGTTTGTGCTCACTCTAGTAATTTCAGTGACATTTCATGCTACAGACTACCTTTTAAACGATCAAAAAACATGGCATGACTTAGTGGCAGGTGTAGCCGTGGATATGGCTGTAGTTGGAGCTGCTATTGTGACTACTAGTACAATATTAGGTGTCGCATCAGCAGCATCAGCAGGTTTAGCAACAATAATTGCTGGTACAGTATTAGTGCCCTTGTTGGTTGTTGTAATCGTTGGGGTGGCTTTTTCAATTGCATTTTCGGATACCAGTGATTATGTAAAAGTACTTTCTGATGAGTTAAGAAATATTGAAAATAAGATACAGAGTGGTGTAGTTAAAATTAAGGCTGGAGCGCAAAAAATTAATAGCGAATATAAAGAAAATCCAAATGAATTTTTACATGAAACCTTTGGAGTTCCTATGTTTAAAAAAACTAGGTCTTATAACTTGTGAAGTTTTTAGAATGGAAAAAAGCAGATAAAAAGTTATCTCTTGCAAATATGAAAGAATTAGCATCTGTTTTTTTCTTGTTAATTGTTAGTGGGGGACTGTGCTACAAAATAGCCTTAAACTTTTTTTCCGAAGTGGAAACTATATTTTTAGTTAGTCAGCCTCAATTTTTTATCAAAGAGCAAGCCACCATACTATTATCTTTTTTATTATTACCTTGCTTATTTCTAACGTTTTTATCGACTTTACAGCGTTTTTTGGGGTTTGATATAAAGTTAACTTTAATTAATGCATTTAAAAGTGCAGTTGTAGGTTTAATTATTTTATTAATTCTATCAATCCCGACGAATCTTGTCATAGAGTCTAATTTAAAAAGCAAAGGTTACACTTATTGTCGTTGGTATACAGGATCCTCACTTCGAGCGCCTGATGTTTGGCTAAAAAACGATCAGTTATGCTTGCAAGATGGCTCTGTCATAATCAGTGATATAGCCGATTGGTTCGAGCAAAAAAACCAACAAGGTATTGAACCTTCTGTTGATGAGCTAAAAGAGTTTATAAAAGAAACTCGAAAAAGGCGTAATGAACATATTAATAGCTTTTAGCTACAAAGCTGATTTCATGGGTAATAAGCTACTCCTTAGCTGCAAGCGAGTTTAACACTCGCTTTTTTATTGCCGAAAGCTAATCAAAATAAAATTGCCATAATCTTGTCATGCCTGTGTGTTGATATTTAGCAAATACAATACTAAGGAAAATCACATGTTTAAAAAATCAATTATTGCGCTGTCACTTATATCTGTTCTTACTGGTTGCTCACTTGATGGTGACGATGGCCAAAACGGCTCTCAAGGATTACAGGGAGAACAAGGCACAGGTGGGACTAATGGGTTAAATGGTATAAATGCCAATTCAGCATTAAATATTAACCTTGTGGGTAGAGGTGTATTAAATGCACAAAGCCCAGAAGGTGCAGCTGAAATAGTTGCATATCAAGCATCTAAAAAATGGATTTACGCTATTAACAGTTCAGGTGATGACGCTGTTGTTAATATTTTACCCGCCGACACCTTTGATACTGCCGCACTCGTTAAAGATAACGAAGGGGTTATAAACGGCACAAATTTAACATCCGTTATTACGTTGCCTTTAAACGAGCATACCCAAGGCGATGCAAACAGCATTGCTATTGATGAAAATAACAATCTACTTGCAGTGGCAATGGCTGCTGAAAGCACGGGTGATACAGGTCAAATTGCTTTTTACGATATAAGCGGCGACTCACCTGTATTTATTAAAAATGTTACAGTCGGATTTTTACCAGACATGGTGACGTTCACCCATGATGGCGCAAAGGCAGTGGTTGCTAACGAAGGTGAACCAAGTGGCGACTACAGCGTAGATCCTGAAGGTTCTATTAGTATTATCGATATAACAAATAATGTAATAGCCGATACAGCAATAAATATTGATTTTAAAGCCTATAACAACAAACAAACCGAACTAGAAGCGCAAGGGGTCGTTTTTGCAAACCCAAATGGTCGTACTATTAACGGTAATCTAATAAATACCACAGTAGCTATGGATTTAGAGCCCGAGTACGTTAGCATTTCTAAAGATAACAAATATGCTTATGTATCTATTCAAGAAAACAATGCACTTGCAATAGTTAACCTACAAGACAACAGCTTTGAGCTAAAGGGCTTAGGCTTTAAAGATTGGTCAAGCTTACAACTTGATGCCTCAGATAAAGATGGCGGCGTTAATTTTAAATCATACCCAGGGCTCTATGGTATGTACCAGCCCGATACTATCTCAAGCTTTAGTTGGAAAGGCGCTAACTTTATAGCTACTGCCAACGAAGGTGACGCAAGAGAATACTTTTTTGATACAGCTGATGAAGCAGACTGCACAGCAAAGGGCGGACTTGATTACGATAAAGACGATGGCTGCTTAGCTTATATAGATGAAAGCCGCGTTGAAGACTTAACGCTTGCTGCTAATTTTGATTACTTAAATAATGACGATGATGATATTGGTCGCTTAAAAGTAACAACAATAAAAGGCGATACCAATAACGACGGACAATACGAATCGCTTTACGGCTATGGCGCACGTTCTTTTACTATTTGGGATAGCAATGGGCTGGTGGTTTTTGATTCAGGTGACGATATAGCACGTATAACAGCATCTGTGCATGGTGAATCATTTAATAATAATGAAGATGAAAACAAAGGTGACTCACGTTCAGATGATAAAGGCGCAGAGCCTGAAGCGCTGACTATTGGTAAAATTGACGATCGTACATTTGCTTTTGTTGGATTAGAACGTATGGGCGGTATTATGGCTTACGACATTACTAATCCATACAATGTGCAATTTGAAGACTACTTCTATAATAGAGGCTTAATTAAAGGAGCGAATATTACAGGCGATTTGGCACCTGAAGGAATGGTATTCGTTTCAGCAGAGCAAAGTGCAACAGGAAATCCACTCTTAATTGTTGGAAATGAAATATCAGGCTCTATTGCCGTATGGGAAATAGCATCTAAATAAATCTTTAATTTTAAATAAAGCTGTGTGTTGTTTGTTTAACATACAGCTTAGTTTAAACCTTACTAATACATCATCAATTGATACATAAATTATGAGTGTTTTTTAAACTAAAAGTATCCTGCAGCCCTTTATTTGTATAGCTTTCATACTAAATTCATTTAATTGTCAAAAAGCTGAAATAAAACATTGACCCCCGCTCGAATCTCCCTATAATGCGACCCCACTGAGACAGGAAACGCCAACGCATAGCGAGGCACGAACTACTC
>NZ_AUTP01000200.1:0-4778 GCF_000498075.1 Pseudoalteromonas sp. TAB23 | reverse complement strand
CTGGCTCGTACAATCCAAAACCCGATTGATTCAAGCTTGCCGATGGTAATAAGCCCATTGAGCCTGTGATCATAGCGCACTCATCTGACAAAATATCACCAAATAAGTTATCGCAAAGTAGTACGTCAAACTGGCTAGGCTGTTTAACTAACTGCATAGCCGCGTTATCTACGTAAATGTAATCTAAGCTTACTTCTGGGTAGTCTTTACTAACTTCAGTTACTACTTCGCGCCATAATACGCTTGATGCTAATACATTGGCTTTATCAACAGAGGTAACGTGGTTACTACGTAGTTTTGCCGCTTCAAAAGCAAAGCGTGCAATACGTTCGATTTCTTTTCGTGAGTATGTTTGCGTATCAAATGCAAACTCTTCTGCGCCTTCACCACTGCGACCTTTTTCACCAAAATAAATGCCGCCAGTTAGTTCGCGCACACATAAAATATCAAAACCTTTTTCACTAATATCAGCGCGAAGTGGCGACGCTGCACTTAATGCAGGTAATAACTGTGCAGGGCGTAAATTACAAAACAAACCAAAGTGCTTACGAAGCGGCAATAACGATGCGCGCTCAGGCTGCTCGTTTGGTGGTAAGTTTTCCCATTTAGGACCGCCTACCGAACCAAATAAAATAGCATCGGCACTTTCACAGGCACTAAGTGTTTTTGGTGGTAATGCTTCACCAAATTCATCAATGGCTGCGCCACCAATAGCATGATGCTGACGGTTTAGGGTAAAACCAAACTTATTGCTCACAGCATCAAGTACTTGCTCTGCTGCTGCCATTACTTCTGGACCAATACCGTCGCCAGCTAATACTGCAACGCTGTAGTTTGTTTTACTCATCCTGCTTTCCTTTGTTGTTTTAAATCAGACACTTTTTGTGCACGATAAATTAAGTTATAAACACGGATCATGGCGCGTACCGACGCTTCAACCACATCCGCTGCAATGCCCGCACCGTGGTAAGGTCGGCCATCGTATTTAGCTATAATATTTACTTGGCCTAATGAGCTTGCACCTTGGCCTGTTGCTTCTAAGTTATATTCAATCATTTCAACGCTCATACCGGTTAAACGCTCAATAGCTGCAAACGAGGCTTCAACTGGACCATTACCTGTCGCCGCTTCTTGTTTAGCTTCGCCATCAATACGCATTCCAATGGTAGAGCTTGCTACTGATTGTGAGTTAGAGGCTGAGTTAACAAATTCTAATTGGTATTTTTCGTCTTTGTCGTTAATTTGATTAAAGTAAATCATCGCCTCAAGGTCGTAATCGTATACGGTGCCTTTTTGGTCAGCCAACTCAATAAAGCTTTTGTATAAGCCATCCATATCGTAATCAGATTTTTGATAGCCTAACTCTTCTAGGCGATGCTCAATAACATGACGACCCGAACGCGAAGTCATATTTAATTGGTTACTTGGCACACCAACGCTTTCTGGCGACATAATCTCATACGTATTTTGCGCTTTTAATACACCGTCTTGGTGAATGCCAGAACTATGCGCAAAGGCGTTTTCGCCAACAATCGCTTTATTTGGTTGTACTGGCATATTACAAATTTTAGCCACTTGACGAGATGCGCGGTAAATTTCTTCACTTTTAATATCGGTGTATACTTTTAAGTGGTCGTGGCGCATTTTCATGATCATCGCCACTTCTTCAAGCGAGCAGTTACCAGCACGCTCACCAATGCCATTAATAGTACACTCAATTTGGCGCGCACCGGCTTGCACTGCGGCTACCGAGTTTGCTACTGCTAAACCTAAATCATTGTGGCAATGCACGCTTAAGCGCGCTTTATCAATATTTGGCACGTTATTCATTAAATGGCGGATCATCGCGGCGTATTCGTCTGGCGTTACAAAACCAACGGTGTCTGGCAAGTTAATAGTTGAAGCTCCGGCATTAATTGCCTGCTCAACAATTTTACATAAATCCCAGTGCGGCGTACGACCGGCATCTTCACACGAAAACTCAACATCATCAGTATAGTTACGTGCCAATTTAATTGATTTAACAGCCATGGCCGTTGCATCGTCTAGGCTCATACGTAATTTATGTTCAAGGTGCAAAGGGCTTGTAGCAATAAAAGTATGAATACGGCTTTGCTGAGCTGTGCGAAGAGCTTCGCCACAGGCTTCAATGTCTTTAGCAACTGAGCGTGCTAAACCACAAATAATAGGACCTTTTACTTCGGTTGCAATACGTTGCACCGAGCGAAAATCAGCAGGGCTCGAAACCGGAAAGCCTACTTCCATCACATCCACATTCAAGCGGCTAATTGTATGTGCTAATTGAATTTTATCATCTTCAGTAAGGCTTGCTTTAAGTGCCTGTTCGCCATCACGTAAGGTGGTATCAAAAATCCATACTTTATCTTGCTCTTGCATAACTGCCCCTCATTCCTATGTTACCCAAATTTCAATTAATCCCAGCCGCGAGATAAAAAAAACCCCGCAATTGCGGGGTTTTTTAGTGTTCAACTCGATGCAAACACACTAATCCCCGCTTACTTGCCATAGCAGTAAGAGGTTAAGTTTTAGTGTAATTAAACGAATAATATGCATCTTGTTTTCTTATGTGTGTGTTCAGTGAAGCCTATTTTTAACATTACAGCGCAGCGGGTGCAAGCATAAATATTCCACATAATAGATTTAAAAACGATTCAATTGGGTTTTTTAATTCAACATAGATCAACATGGGGAATTAAAATAACAAATACGTAACTAGTGGCGCTTAAATTAATAAGCACTGCAATATACCGTGCTTATATTAACTTTTTGCAATTTTTTTAAGCTATGCTTCTTTATTCGTTTCTCTTACGTAATGTCCGGCTCCACGAGTAATATAACGCAGCTGCCAAATAACGCGCTCAATCAATTCGTCGCGTTGCAATCCTTCTATATCGAGCGCCTCTGCCCCCGCATTAAATACGAGCGTTACCATAGATTCAGCCTGAATATAGGCATGCATAGCATTACATTTAGTTTCGCTTTCTAAATAATGAGCCAGCTCTAAAATAAAATGTTTTACCTCGCGGGCTACAGCGGCTCTAAATGCTTTAGAAGTCCCAGAGCGTTCTCGCAGCAACAACCTAAATTGGTTACTTGAGTTATCAATAAACTCCATAAAAGTAACCACTGAGGTATTTATAACACTGCCGCCATCGTTTGCTATTCGTCTGCGTGCTTGACGCATTAGTTGGCGAAGAGTTAAACCGGCTTCGTCTACCATGGTTAAACCTAGCTCATCCATGTCTTTAAAATGACGATAAAAAGAAGTTGGGGCAATACCTGCTTCTCGTGCTACTTCGCGTAAACTTAAATTCGAAAAACTATGATCAGCACTCAGCTGATTAAATGCCGCTTGAATTAACGCCTGTCGTGTTTTTTGTTTCTGTTGCGCTCTAACACCCGACATCAACAGCTCCCTGAATTATTTTATATGAATATTTAGTGATATTAGCTCAATTGTACAGTCTAATACTTGACGACGAGAGTTTGAAATACTATTTTAGCTTACAGTTGTACGCTGAGATTGAGAATTATGAATAAACCACCGATGATTTGGACAAACGTCCTATTTTTTAGCCTAACCTTTTTGGCGGCTGNGCCACACTTGTACCTTGGTACGCCATTAGCTACGGATTTACCAGCGCGCATTGGATTGCTTTTGTTGGCTGCATGTTTTATGCAGGCTTATCAATTACTGCCGGCTACCATCGATTATGGGCACATAAAACCTATAACGCACACCCTGCTGTTGAATTTATTTTTGCGCTTGGCGGTGCTTTTGCACTACAAAACAGTGCTTTGCATTGGAGTAGCGATCACCGTATACATCACGGTCAAGTTGACGACCCAATAAAAGACCCTTACGCGGCTACCAATGGTTTTTGGTATAGCCATATCGGCTGGNCTGGATGTTACGTGACTACCAAGGCGATAGCTACAACGACTATAGTAATTGTCGTGATTTACAACGAAATAAAGTCGTTATGTGGCAACATAAGCACTACTTAAAACTAGCTATTGCTATGAACGTAGGTTTGCCTCTTGCACTTGGTTTATTAGTTGGTGATGTGTGGGGTATGTTAATTCTTGCAGGTTTACTACGCTTAGTACTAAGCCAACACTTTACCTTTTTTATAAATTCGGTTGCACATATTTGGGGCTCTCGCCCATACACCGAAAAAAATACGGCACGCGATAACGGCTTTTTAGCGTTATTTACATACGGTGAGGGGTATCACAACTTCCACCATATATTTGCAAGCGACTACCGTAACGGTATTAAATGGTTTCATTACGATCCAACAAAATGGATGATCCGCTCTTTAGCAGCTGTTGGTTTAGCTAATAAACTGAAGCGTACACCTGTTGAACGTATCGAAAAAGCAAAGGCCGAAACGCTAATGAGCAAAACGCAAACGCGTCTTGCAAAATTGCCTTTAGCACAAGATAAGATTACATTATTACAACAAGAGTACGATTTACTGCTGAAAAAACTGCAAAATTATTGTTCACTACAAAAACAAGTGTTAGAAGTTAAAAAAAATAACATGGCAAAGCAGTGTGAACGCTCAGCATTAATGGCACAATACCATGAGTTGGAAGCCGCCTGGGAAAATCAAAAACAGGCATGGCTAGCACTTAATGCGAGGTTATTAAAAGCCTCTTTTAATTAATTTAGGAGTGGCTGTGGCCAAACAACCAGAACAAAAAAAAGTACCCGTGACATACCAATATGATGCAATAATTATTGGCACGGG
>NZ_AUTP01000199.1:0-8024 GCF_000498075.1 Pseudoalteromonas sp. TAB23 | reverse complement strand
GTTATACCTTCAATCATGGCTTGTTCTAACTTTTTCCATGTATAACCGTTTTTAAGCCCAATTAAAGCCGCTGCAAAAGTAGCAAATAAAAGTGCAATTTGGTTAGGGCCTGATGAAGAGTTATCACCAAATAAGTAAACTGCAGCACCAAGTAAACAAATTAATACAGAGATAGGAATTAATGCATCAAAAAACGAGGCGGGCTTGATTGGTTTGTCATCCAATAGCTTCAAAGTAGAGACTCCTACACACACTTACTGTGTGTTTAATTATTATTTTTAGCACGTAAAGCGCATTAATTGAGCGTCATTAATCTAGCTCAACTTTATGTAATCAAGGATTATAACAATTTAGTAAATTTTAGGTAGTAAAAAAGGCGCTAAAGCGCCTTTTTTATAGAGGTAAAACCAGTTGTTACTTCTTAGCTATACGACCATAATTAATATAATCTTGAGTAATTAATGCAGCTTCTTCCAAAAATGGGTCAAGCTCTTCAATTACTTCAGGTAAATCGTCTAAGTTTTCTACCGGATCTTTACCTAAACGCTTAAGACGTTCGTTAGTACGTACAAGTGCACGTGCTTCACCTTCATCTTTTTCTTTAATACGCGTAGCTTCAACTAAAGAGATAGTTTTACGGTCTTTCTCTTCGTTGTATAAGGTAATGTCATTAAATACATAACCAAATTCTGGTTCTGATTTTATTCGTACTTCGTGTTGTTTCTCAAGGTACGTAATAATAGGTGTTAAATTACCTAGTTTTTTGTATTTCGCTTTAACAATGCTATCCCAAGGAAGTGCATTATCTTGCTTACTTTCGCCCCACTCTGCAGGGTCGATTGCTGATGGAAACGAAATATCAGGGATCACACCTTTATGTTGCGTACTACCACCGTTAATACGATAAAACTTAGCAATTGTATACTGCACACTACCCAGCGCATTATCGTATAAATCGTAAGCGCGGCCTAAGCCTTTGTGCTGCTGCACAGTACCCTTACCAAAAGTTTGTTCGCCAATAATAACCGCACGACCATAATCTTGCATAGCTGCTGCAAATATTTCAGAAGCAGAGGCACTGTAACGGTCAACTAAAACAGTTAAAGGACCGTCGTAATAAGTTATACCATCACGATCTTTTTGCTCTTCAATACGGTTATTTAAGGTATGAATTTGAACAACTGGACCTTGGTCAAAAAACAAACCAGATAGTTGTGTTGCTTCATATAAAGAACCACCACCATTTTGGCGTAAGTCGATAATAATACCATCAACTTTTTCTTCTTTAAGCTTAGCCAGCTCAACTTTTACATCTTTCGAAAGATTATTGTAAAAGCCTGGAATTTCAATCACGCCAACTTTACTTGTTAAATCAGAGTATTTTGCTTCAAATACTTCTGATTTAGCCGCTCTATCTTCAAGTCGAATTTTATCACGCGTGATTTCAACAACTTTAGGTGCGCCGTGAGCGTCAACACCTTTTAAATACTGTAGACGTACTTTAGTCCCTTTAGGACCTTTAATTAAATCAACTACGTCATCTAAACGCCAGCCAATTACGTCTACAAATTCTTCGCCATCTTGGGCAACACCAATAATGCGGTCATCAGCTTTAATTTGATCTGTTTTATCTGCAGGGCCTCCCGGCACTAAGCTGCGAATAACAGTGTAGTCTTCATCTGGGCTTAGTACGGCACCAATGCCCTCAAGCTCTAAGTCCATATCCATTTTGAATTGCTCTGCACGACGTGGCGATAAATAAGACGTATGCGCCTCAATACTACGTGCTAGCGAATTCATAACAATTTGAAAAGCATCTTCTGAATTAGATTGTACTAAACGTTTTTCTGCATTTTTATAGCGTTTGGTCAGCACTTCTTTAATGCCTTCCCAATCTTTACCCGTCATTTTTAAACGCAGTGCGTCGTACTTTACACGCTCACGCCAAATTTCATCAAGCTCAGCTTGTGACACAGGCCATGCTGAATCTTCACGGTCAAAAAAGTATTCATCTTCTTTATCAAACGTCATTTCTTTTTCAAGTAAAGTAAGTGAATACTCGTAACGTTCAAAACGGCGTTTAAGACTTAAGTTAAAAATATCAAACGTAAAGTCTAATTTACCGGTAGTAATAGCGTTATCAAAGTCATCACGATATTGCTCAAAAGAAGCAATATCGCTGGCTAAGAAAACGCTTTTATTAAAATCAAGGGATTCGATATAACGATCGTACACTTTACTAGAAAGCTCATCGTTAAATCGAACCGGTGTATAGTGTGAACGAGCAAATAAGCTAGCCANGGCTTCTACAGCAGCAAATAATGAACCTGAAAACAGGGCAGCAACTAACGGAATGAGCGTAAACTTTTTACTCATACACAACTCCTTAATTTATTTACAACTTAAACGATGTATAAGCTGTCAGCTTTGGTTTTAACTTGCATACCTGTCACTAATTCAACATGAACGTCATCTTTGTTCACTTCAGTGATTACTGCATTTACAAGTGCTTGGCCAAGTTTAACCTTAACCTTATTATTAACCTTGACCTCAGTTGCTGGTAAAGGTTCAATTTTTCCTGAACGTTTAACTGGCGCTGCTTTAGCAGGTTTGTTAGCTGCAGGTGCGTTTTTATCGCCTGCTTTGCTAGCATGAGCTGGTTTTTTCTTGAAAGATTTAGAATCAGAATCTTGGCGAGGACGCTGTTGTTTTTTGCGTTTTGCCATTTTAGCGCGGCTTTCTTCCAATGCTTTTTGTGCATGGTCGATATGCTCTTGCTCAACTTTTTCACCTTGATTACCATCAAGATCAATACGAAACTCTGACTTTGTCACAGCTTCTAAATAACGCCAATTAGACGTGTATTTTCTAAGCGCTTGACGAACTTGAGTCTTACTTACTTTTTCAGACCCTTCAATACGCTCAGCAATATCTTTAAAAATACCTACTTTAAGCGGCTTGATGCCATCTTTTTGTTTAAAACATTGTGGGAATTCTTGATATAAAAATTCCAACACTTCATTAATATCTTTTAGCTTGTTTGTGGTTTCCATTTTAGAACCTATTTTTCACATCTTTTCATCAAGGGACGAATCGACGTAGTGTGTTACCCAGTCGACCAACTCTTCGAAATCGGCTTCTATTACAGCCATATCACCCCGAAGGTGTTCCCAAATACCATTAATTGTTTCATCAATAAATTCACATTCTGAATCATCTGGAAGACGATCCCATGCAATATGAATTAAATCATTGAGCGTTTCCGCTACATGCTCTTCTTCGCCTTCCCAGTCGCCAACATCTTGCACAGCAAATAGGTAGTCTTGAACATTTAGCAAATCTTTCATTACAGGCTCGCCTCTAAGCATTTCACTAATGCTTCAAGGCCAGCTTTATCATCAGCATCAAATCGGCCAATACTTGGACTATCAATGTCTAGTACTGCGAATACTTTACCATGTTTCATGATAGGTACAACTACTTCAGAGTTAGACGCTGCATCGCAGGCTATATGCCCGTCAAAAGCGTGAACATCTTCAATTAATTGTGTTTCAGCGGTTGCCGCAGCTGTTCCACATACCCCTTTCCCAACGGGAATACGGATGCATGCAGGATTACCTTGAAACGGACCAAGTACTAATTCAGTAGGAGAATCCATAAAGTAAAAGCCCGCCCAATTTACATCTTCTAAAGAGGTAAATAACAGCGCGCTTATGTTTGCCAAATTGGCAATTACATTAGATTCACCAGCTATCAGCGATTCAGTTTGCTTAACTAATGACTGGTAAAAATCGTGCTTTTGCATACCAAACTACTTCTTATTAAACATACAGTAGCTAAAGGTACTCTTTGTCGTGAAAAATTGGAACCTTTTGGAGGTAAAAAAAAGGAAATCGCACCGTTTATCAGCGTGCTTGGTTAATAATGCTGCGATTATTTTTTTACCGATTTGCGAAGACCAAATAAAAACAGTCCGGCTGCAAATGCTGACATAACACTATTAATCAAAAATATCTCGCCAGTTGAGGCACTTAATAAGTAACTAAATATAGCGCCACCTAACAAACCAAGCGTTAATACACCTGAATAATTAACTTTAGAATACTTAAACATTAGTAAATACCCTGGCACAACAAAGGCCGCCATCGTTAAGCCTACAATATGTGCATTTGAGATAGCAGTCATCAACAGTTGAAAAAATACGGATAAGAAATCACCCTGTAGCGTTAGTGCATAATACAATCCTAACAAGCTGCCAATAATTACCGGGGACAATAATGAAAGCGCGACGCTTTTTGCGAGTTGATGTTTCATCTAATAATCCTTAATACAGAGTATAAATTTTAATGTATTAAGCATGCACCAAGATCTAAAGCTTAGAAATAGAGACTATGGTCGTAATTTATGATTAAAAATAAACCTTATTGCAGTATGAGCCTATTAATATATTAATAGGCTCATACGTTTGGGTTATACTTATCAAAGTGCTTATAACTGAGCTATTTTATTTGATAACTCAAAGTGGCGAGATGTTACTATTTCCTCTAGCACTGCCAATCTTTTGTACAACATCGCTGTTTGTTCCTCTAATTTTGTTATCTTATTATTCAGTCCTTTAAATTTTGCTTGCGCTGCCATTATTGTAGTTTTATAGGTGAAATAACGTTTAGTAATAGTAAGAATCAAAAAGGGTGAGCTAAATATAATTATTACAATAAATAGTTCTAGCATGGTCGTTTCCCAATCAATTTAAGTTAGCTTGTTGCGTATAAAGTCCACTTTTAGTGCATTGAAATAATTTTGATAATGTAACTTCACGCTGCTTTCCTCGTCGAATTAGCATCTCAACATACACAATACTTAGTACAATTGCTGTTGCTTTAAATAAGTTACCTTGTAGATCACCGACTGCGCCGCCCGACATACCAAATATTCCGTAAGCTGCATTCATAAAAATATGCATCCACATAGGAAACCAAATACGATAACCACATTCACAATATAGCCACGCAAACCATGTACCTGCTACAGTAGTGATCGCAACCGCCATCAATGCAGAAATCGCATCATTACCTTGATAAATATGGCCCAGGCCAAATATTACTGAACTAATCAATGCCGCAGGCACAAAGCCCCATCTACAATATTTAAATAAAACACCAAACAATGCAGCCCTAAAAATTAGCTCTTCAAAAAAACCCGCATAAACTGAGCCGGTGATTATTGCTGGTATTGATAGGTTAAGTTCATCACTCAAAAATCCATAACCTATTGCCATAGGAGCACAACAAATAATTGCTGCGAGTGCATAGTTAATAAAACCAGAAGAATTAAGCCCTATAGATTCAAAAGGCTCACTTTGTTTAAACAAAATAATAGCCGCAATAACTAACGGTCCATATAAAAAAGTATATTTAGCGGGGGTAAATAAAATGCCAGTTAGATTATCAAGTTCAGACAACCAGCTAGACCAACCTTCTCCCCAAAACTGCCTCATTACATAGTGGCAAAATACAAATATAGAAATTATTACAAGTGCCTTGATAGCGTATTTCATATCTACTTTCCTCGTTAAGTTGTAAATTTCAACTTAATCTTGGCAATAGTAAAAATACAAAGCGACTTATTAGGTCTCAATTACAAGACGAGGTATAAAGCCCATGTTTTAGGGGGGATTAACATGTTTTTGGGATTAATGACAAAGCATCTTTTATTACTTTTACATAAGAACGAGACACCGGTATTTTAATATCAATTGTATGCAGCGATAATTGCAACCCTCCAGCATTACCACTGTAGTGCTGAATGTTTTGCAGGTTGACCGCATAAGAACGGTGGCATCGTAATATAATTGTATTTTCTGGGAGCTGCTTTAATAAACTGCTAAGAGATACACGTAATAGTTTACGTGAAGTTGAAGCTCCTTCCAGTATTGTTATTTCACAATAGTTGTCTGAAGATTTAATAAATAAAATATGGTGATGAGCTGTGTTAATTTCGTCGTTTTTATTATCGCCTTTAAGAGTAATTGTCTTTAATTCAACTTCTCTCAACTGCTCTTGATCGACGCTAACTGTACTTGGCTTAGTTAAATCTATTACATGCCTATTTACCACAAGTAAAAAAATAAGAGGAAATACACCAATACAAAAAATATACCCTACAAAAAGTAATTGATTCTGCCAATGCCAAGACCCAAGTACAGCAACCACAAAATACCCATGATTGAATAACGCAGTAATTAAAATATATGTGATAGGAATAATAATTAAACGGCTTAATTTACTTAGCTTAAACTTAAGTAACACTATTTCTATGAAACCTGACAATAGCAAAGCACAAAAGGTTACTATCCCATAGCCAAAAAGCCGCAGAAACTTGTAAGACTCGGTATCGCTTGAAGTGCCAAAAGGTTGAAATACAAAAAGTACAAAAAGCGCTATAAACGAAAACATGACGGCACGATATACAACTAACTTTCTCGAATCTAGATCATCTTTGAGCCACAACATCCTATTTTGCATACCTTTAATCCACCAATATTTAAAAATAGCACACATTAATATGTGCATTCCAACTCATTTAAAATTTTTTGTGATGGTAGTTTTATTAAAAACAAAAAAAGGAAGAGAACATCAACGTTATTTAACAGCAGAAGGTGGTGTGTGAGCAATTCTATCTGCTTTTAAGATTTTACTAATGAGAGATAAAACATGTAATACCAATTCGCTTAATTAAGTGGTCTATTTTTAAGGCGGAAAAACGTATTGATAGCTAGGCAATAAATTCGCTATTTAGTTGTTCAAAATGAGAATTTTTTAACGCAGGGAGCGACACGTTTAGCCCCGCAAAATGATTAAGTATTATTGCGGATTGTTATAAGTGCACTGATTTTGTTCCAAACACAAAAAAGCCCGCTAAATTAGCGGGCTATTCTGTTATATGGTGGAGAGATAGGGATTTGAACCCTAGATGGGCTATAAACCCATGCCGGTTTTCAAGACCGGTGCATTCGACCACTCTGCCATCTCTCCGATACTGCTAAGTTAAAAGTAAGAGTGTACTAATAACTATTTAAATGAATGATATTTTAATTACCACACACTTATTAAATAAGTGGTGGAGAGATAGGGATTTGAACCCTAGATGGGCTATAAACCCATGCCGGTTTTCAAGACCGGTGCATTCGACCACTCTGCCATCTCTCCGCACGGCCTGCATAATAGGGAAACCCATCCCTTTTGTGAAGCTTTTTTTTAAATTAATTGTTTAAGTGCCTAAAAAACAATTAATTTGTTTAAAGTTAAAACAAAATGTTTTTAATTTAGCCGTCAATATACTTTTATTTAAATATTTAACTCTATTGATCTACAAAGGTTTGCCCAAACATATAAGAGTTGGTAATCTAATTTTAGTTAAATTATCGAAACACACACGTTTCACTTAAAGGAGCTCTACAATGGCGTTTAATCAATCGTACAATACCGCGAAACCGGTAATGTCTACCATTGAAACAAACAAGGTACTTAAAAACACCTACTTTTTACTAGCTATGACACTTGCATTTAGTGCAGTTACAGCCGGTATTTCAATGGCACTACAATTACCTTACTTTATGGGAATTGTGTTTACACTCGTTTCGTTCGGTTTATTATTTGTTGTAAATAAAAAAGCAGATACAGCATCTGGTGTATTTTGGGTGTTTGCTTTCACAGGTTTAATGGGGGCAGGCTTAGGTCCATTGCTTAACCATTATGCTGCATTACCTAATGGCCCAATGCTTATTATGCAAGCCTTAGGTTCTACAGCGCTTATCTTTTTTGGTTTATCTGCTTATGCACTAAATACTAAAAAAGACTTCTCATTCATGGGTGGCTTTTTAACTGTTGGCTTAATCGTTGTGATTGTAGCAAGCATCGTTAATATTTTTATTGGCAGTTCATTGATGTTTATGGTGCTTAATGCAGCAGTTGTACTGATTATGTCTGGTTTGATTTTATTTGATACAAGCCGAATCATTAACG
>NZ_AUTP01000198.1:0-16399 GCF_000498075.1 Pseudoalteromonas sp. TAB23 | reverse complement strand
GGCGAAAAGTCGGGTCACCTTGACCAAGTACTTAATCGTTTAGCCGACTATACCGAGCAGCGCCAACATATGCGTAGCCAAATAACTCAGGCTATGGTTTACCCCATTATATTAGTGGTATTTGCAATTGGTATTGTGTCGGTATTACTGGGCACCGTAGTACCAAAAATATTAAAAACGTTTGAAAAAACGAAACAAGTACTTCCTTGGACAACCGAATGGGTTATGGCAGGCAGCCATTTTGTGCAAAATTATTGGTTTATTAGTTTAATAGCGATTACAGCTATAGCCATTGGTATTAAGCATGCACTTAAGCAGCCTAAAATACGTTTTTGGTGGGATGACCGAGTGCTACATATGCCAGGTATAGGTAAAGTGGCTCGTGGTATTAACACCGCACGTTTTGCACGTACTTTAAGTATTTTATCGTCAAGCTCGGTACCATTACTCGAGGGGATGCGTATCTCGGGCGGCGTATTAATTAACGAAAAAATTAAAAAAGCGGTTGCAGATGCATCCGACAGAGTGAGTGAGGGTGCAAGCTTAAGAGCTGCACTTCAGCAAACTAAGTTGTTTCCACCAATGATGCTGCATATGATAGCAAGTGGTGAAAAATCAGGTGAACTAGAGCAAATGTTAGAGCGTGCTGCAAATAACCAAGATCGCGAATTTGAGAGCATGGTTAATGTATCGCTTAAACTACTAGAGCCTGCGATGATCGCCTCAATGGCGGNGGTTATTGTATTATTTATAGTAATGGCAATATTACAGCCAATAATGGCGATGAATAAAGCTGTTGGACTTTAAGTTAGAATAAACTTTTAAATATATTAATGGTTTTACCTAAACCATTTTTACTTAATGTTTTTAGAATAATGAGGTAATTACGTGAATAAACAATCAGGTTTTTCTTTACTAGAAGTGATGGTGGTACTGGTTATCATCGGGATGATTATGTCAATTGTTGCACCTAACATTATGGGTCAGCAAGAAGAGGCTGCTATCGATAAAGCGCATCTAGATATTCAACAATTAGAAGATGCAATGAGCTTATACAAGCTTAAAAATAAGAGCTACCCAAGCACAGAGCAAGGTCTTGAAGCGCTAGTTACTCAAACAAGCATTGAACCGGTTCCAAAACGTTTCCCTGACGGTGGTTTTATTAATGAATTACCAGAAGATCCATGGGGTAATCTATATCAGCTAATTAGCCCAGGTGAAATTGGCAAGTTTGATATTTTTTCTATGGGCCCAGATGGTGAAGTAGGTACTGATGATGATATCGGTAACTGGGACGAAGAAAAGCAATAATGCTTAAGTACACTGTTTTGTATGAATATGTTAATGCTAGAGGCTTGCTATGAAAGCAAGCCTTAAGCAGCGCCATGCAAAAAGCAGAGGCTTTAGTTTAATAGAAATTTTAGTGGTATTAGTGATCATCGCTTTTGCTACAAAAATGGTGGTATACAGCTTAGAAGGCGGTGCTGAGGAAGAGTTAGATACTCAAGCATTAAGGCTGCATACCACCATTAACATGGCATCGGAATTTGCCATTTTAAACCAAGTTGAATTGGGCTTATTAGTAGAAGAAAATACGTTAGAGTATTTAGTTTTCGATGGTGAAAAGTGGATTACCTTTGACCGTGAAGATCTTTTTAAACCAATAGAGTTAGATGAAAGATTAAAGCTCACTCTTAACTTAGAAGATTTAGCGTGGGCGCAAGATAACCTCTTAGAGCAATCTAACTGGCGCGAGCTTATGAGTGGCGGCGATGAGGACAGTTTACTTGAGCTTAAAAAGTTGAAAATCCCACAAGTACTTATTTTGTCATCAGGTGAGGTAAGCGCGTTTCAACTTATATTAGAGTTAAAAGAGCAAAGCGAGCCTGTGTATTACATTGAAGGTGAATTTGCTGCACCAGTAAACTTTCGCCGAGAGCCAGAATAATGAAGCGCACTAAAGGGTTTTCCTTATTAGAGGTATTAGTGGCATTAAGTATTTGTGCCATGGCGGGTATAGCTGCAATGCAAGCAACAAGCGAGCACATACACCACTTAACGACTATTGAAGAGCAAACCTATGCATCTTGGGTCGCCGAAAACGTTATTATTGAACAGCGTACTAAAGGCGAACAATGGCAAGGTAAAAATAACCTTAAAGGCAGCGAAGTAATGGGCGGTGTTGAATGGTTTTGGCAGCAAGAAGTAACAGCCACTGCTGACAAAAGCTTTGTTAAGTTAACCATAAATGTTTTTACGGATGAAAAATATGAGCATTCGGCATATGAGTTATCAACGTATCTAAATAAAGGCAAAAAGTAAGTGAAGCAGCGCGGGTTTACATTACTTGAAGTTATGGTAGCACTGGGTATTTTAGCTTTTGTTATTATTGCTACTCATCAAATACTCGAGACGACAACAAGAGCAAAAGATGCCTCCGATGAAAAAATTGCTGAGTTAAATGGGTTGCAAACAACATTTAGGTTAATGGATCAAGATTTTAGCCAAATGACCAAACGTGCAGTACGAAACGAATCTGGTGATGTTCAAGAACAATACTTACTTGCTGGTCGTTACGTTTTAGAAAGCCAATACGATGGTATTGCGTTTGTACGAGATGGCTGGATAAATCCAATTAATTTATTGCCACGTTCAGAACTACAAGCCGTTGGTTATAGAGTGATTGACGATAACCTTGAGCGTGTTTATCGGGTTTATGTTGATCAGCTTGATAATATGGAACCGCGAGTTCAACGTGTACTAGAAAATGTTGAAGAGCTTAAGTTTGAGTTTTTGGATGATAAAAACGAATGGCAGGAACAGTGGGAAATTAAAGCTCTCCCTAAAGCGGTTGCTGTTACTTTGCAACAAATAGAAGCAGAGCCAATTCGTCGTGTATTTTTAGTTCCTGGGCAAGGCAAAGTTGTTGCTACACAAAGTACGGATGTGAATAATGGTTAAGCAGCAATCATCGCGCGGCGCAGCACTTGTTATTGTTTTGTTTATTGTGGCATTAGCGGCTATTTTAGCAGTAGAAATGAGTGCTAATTTAATGGTTCAAGTGCAAAAAAGTACTAATTTACAAGGTCATCAGCAAGCTAAATGGTACGCTTACGGTGCAGAAGAGCTTGCTATTAAAGGGCTAATACAAAGTAAAAAAGATGATGCTGATAAAACAACACTTGATCAAGTTTGGGCAACTCAAGGTGATGCTTCATACCCTGTTGATAACGGCACGTTAAGTGGCAAAATTACTGATTTACAAGCATGTCTAAATTTAAATGCTTTAGCCATAGCGCCAGAAGAAAATAGCGCAAGTAAAACAAACCCTGCACATAAAGCACTCTTTGCATTACTTGAAAACATTGAAGATTTACCTGCTGATGAATCAGAAGAGACAATGGCAGATAGCGTATTTGATTGGCTTGACGAGGACAGTATTACATATCGCTCAGGTGCAGAAGAAGACGAGTACTTATCACGAGATTTTCCGTATATGACAGCCAATAGTTTATTTGCATCAACATCGGAATTACGCTTGGTTAAGGGTTTTAACCCATTAGTGATGGAAAAAGTACTGCCATATGTATGTGTAATACCAGGCAGTACGCTTTTATCTATTAACGTAAATACATTAATCCCAGAGCAAGCACTTATACTCAGTGCCTTAATAGAAAGCTTGAGCTTATCTGGTGCAGAGGCTGTGATAGGTGCAAGACCGCAAACTGGCTTTGACACCATTGATGAATTTTTTGAACAGGTGAAGCAACAAGGCGGTACTAATACCGACTCAGTCAAAAGTTTATTTAGTATTAAAAGCGAATATTTTAAATTACAAACGCAGGCAAATTTTGTCGACCTGCGTTTTTCGATGACCACATTACTGCACGCTAAAGACGGTGACGTAACGATACTGGCGCGAAAATTTGGAGGCGTACAGTGACAGAAATACTGTTGATCCGCACGGGTCAAACCGAGCAAGAATTGCTTAATTGGTTAATTTACTCACCACAAGAACAAGAAATAATAGCCAGTGGCGAGTTACCAAATGCAGAGCATTTAAGTGAGCTAAGCGAAAAAGCACTTACCCGAGAAGTTGTTGTGTTGTTACCAAGTGATCAAGTGCAATTAAAAACGGTCGCTTTGCCAACAAAATGGAATCGCAAGCTTGAGCAAGCATTGCCATACATGCTGGAGGAAGATATAGCATGTGACGTAGATGAACTGTTTATAGCAGTAGCGCAGCCGACAATGCTTGGTGAGCAACATGCAATTCGTGTCGCAATGACAGACCGTGAATGGTTTGAACAATGGCTCGCATTATTTGTAGAGCATAATCTATCAGTATACAGAATATTACCCGATGCTTTGTTGTTACCGCTTGCAGATGATGGCGCAGTTACCGCTATCGAGCTCAATAACCAATGGTTATTTAAGCAGGGGCAATGGCATATAGGTGCGGTTGAATCTAGTTGGTTAAATGGCTACTTAACAGCCATGGGTAATCCTGATATTAAGCATTTTAGCCCAGCTAGTCAGTTTCCAGAAAGCGTTAACTTACAAGCGCAAACGAGTGAGTACGACTTACCTCTAGCATTATTTGCAAAGCAGTTAGATAGCGTTAACTTTAACTTACGCCAAGGTATGTATCAGCTTAAAAAACAAAGCGCTTTATGGTGGGGTTACTGGAAAGGCGCCGCAATTATAGCAAGTGTTGCATTGGTTTCTACGATTACAATAAAAGCTATTGAGTTACACCAACTTAATACACAAGTAGAATTAGCTAAAGCTCAAGTAGTCGACAGATACCAAAAAGCATTTCCAGGAACTAAAGTTCGCCCCAATCTAATTAAAAGCCAAATTAAAGGCGCGTTAGATAAAGTGCAAGGCTCAAGTGAGTCGGGTTTTTTAGACTTAACGACTAATTTGGTTGATGTATTTTCGCAAGTTAGCGAATTTACACCTGAAACACTTCGTTATGACAAACGTCGCAATGAGCTGCGCATTCGTGCACGCGCTAAAGACTTCCAAACTTTTGGTAAAGTAAAAATCATACTTGAAAAACAAGGTTTAACTGTTGAGCAAGGGTCTTTAAATAATGACGGTGATTATGTCGTTGGTGAAATTAAACTGCGAGGTGCAGTATGAAAAAGCAGTTAATGCAACAATGGCGCTCGCTTAAAGAGCAAGAACAACAATTGGTAATGGTCGCTGGTGGCGTGTTTATTATTTTTGTTTTAGTAATGGGAATATTTCGACCATTAAATAATGCGATAGAAAAGGCACAGCAATCTCAAATTAAACAACAAGAGCTATTAGCTTGGGTTGATGACAGTATTGTTAAACTAAAGGCTGCGGGTAACACCAGTGTTGCTAGCAATGCAAACTTAAGCCAAATTGTTAATTCTACACGTGGGCGCCATCAAATAAGTATTAGTAAAATGCAGCCAAGTAGTGATTCGCTACGTTTGACGCTCGACTCTGTAGAATTTAATCAGTTAATAGAATGGCTAGATGAGTTAGTGAATCAGCATGGCTTAAAAATTGAAAACTTAGATTTGAGCCGCGATGATAAATCAGGCTATGTGCGTGTAAGCCGTTTAGTATTAGAGAATTAATTAATGAAAAAAATAATAACGTTATCGGCTGTCTTTTTAATTAGTTTTATTGTGTTTTGTATTATTAAATTACCAGCACATATTGCACTAGATATAGCAAAACCGTACTTTCCAAAGCAATTAGAAGTAGGGCAAACTGTAGGCACTGTTTGGCAAGGTCAAATGATGCAAGTTCGTTTTGATGGTGAACAGTTAAATAATGTGCGCTGGGACATTGCTGGCTGGAAGTTATTTACAGGCAAGCTAAATGCGAATGTGAAGTTTGGTAATGCACGAGAGCGTAGTGATATCTCGGGTTATGCTGATGTAAGTTATGGGCTTTTTAATCAAGAAGTTAAAGTGACTGACGGCCTAGTACGCTCCACTGTAGAGCGTGCAATGCAGCGCGTGCAGCTTCCCCTACCTGTAACCGCTAAAGGGCGTGTAATTTTAGAACTTGATGAATACAGCTCAGGTGCACCTTATTGTGATTCACTAAAAGGTGAAATAGCGAGCCCTAATATTGACGTGCAAGGCTTAAATGGGTGGTTTAATATTGGCCCTCTGGCTGGTAAGTTAAGCTGTAAGTCGGGCGATATTGCTATATTAATTGACCCAGATAATACGCTTGGCCTTGAGGCAGATGCTACACTTAAAGCTAATTTCGACTTTAGTGTGGCAGGTTATGTAAAACCAGATGCTAGCTTACCTAAAGATGTACATGATGCGGTTAAATTTTTAGGCCGACCAGATAGCCAAGGTCGTTACCCGCTCAACTTTTAATGTTTGAATATAAAGAGTTTTAATGCAAATACCCCAATTTACTGAGCTGCACGCAAAGCAGCTCAGCACATTTTTAAATACCCAATCTCAAGCAATGACCCTTCAACAAAGCCAAGGCTATTTATTTGGCGTTATTTGTTCGCCCAATCCATTAGATGTGCATGAGTGGCTTGAGCAGATATTACCAAATACAGCTAATGATTTAGATGAAGAAGTACTTTTCTTGTTTATGGCGCTATATCATAAAATTAGTGAGCAAGTATTTGAAACTGGATACAAATTACCTAACACATTTGATGCTGAATTTTGTAAGTCATGGAGTAAAGGTTTCTTAGTTGCAACCAAAGCTTACGCAGAGCCTTTGTTAAATGCACCGCAATTAGACACTGACTTTAAACAAGCATTAGAAAGTGCGTTAAGTACATTAAGCTTTTTTGCACTCGACCAGCTAGCAATAGCTCAGATTGCCAAACAAAATAACATGACGATAGAAGCCTTGTGTCAGTACCAATATGAATCAATGGGTGACTTTGCATTAGGGTTTGCTGAACTAATTGAAGTGGTCGCAATTAATAGCGGTTTGATAACCGACGAGAGTTGGGAAGAGTAATTATTAATACCAGGCGCTTAGTTTAATCTAAGTGCCTAGCTCTAATATAATATCCGTACAGCCTTGTTTGCACTTTACTACGCCTTTACCAGGTTCACTGGTGGCTAAATTAAGTGTTAAAACCCCATTACACTTCTCACACTTTAACGTTTTGCCTTGTGCTAATTGCTTGAGCATATTGCGTTGTTTATGAAATGAGTCGCTTGCTTTTTTATTTAATCCTGAAAAATCCACTACTTTGCTCGCTTTTGCTCTAATGCTTCAGTCACTATTTTACATACTGTATTTAAACGATCGCCATAAAAATAAAGGTTTAAGTCACGTTCACGACAATAACGTAGGTGAAATAACTGAACAGAGTCATCTGTTGTAAACGTTTTTTCTACGTACTCACCCTCAGATTCAGACAATTTAAGTTGAGTGCTGATTCTATTTTTAGCCATATTTGCAGCAGGGCTTCTGTTAATCTTACTTGCATCACTTAAAAAACCGATGCCTTCACCTAATAACCTTTCGCGAGGTTCTTTTATAAGCGGATGATCGATTGTAAAAAAGGCAAGGATCACAACTACCAAAATAATAAATTTTTTCATGGATACGTAAACCTTGATCTAAGTAGGGTTGAATTACCATGCAGTGTAATAAACTGCATTTTAAAAGCAAGTAACTGGGATGAATAAATTATTAGCGATCTATGCCAGTAATTTTAACCAACATTGTTATAATGGTTAACAGCAGTCAGATATTTCTGAAATATCTGAAAGTATTCGAGAAGGCAATTTATTAAAGTAAATCTGCCTAGCAAGTAACTTGCTAGCTTTAAGTATAGAGTACTTGAGTATTGCTGGATTTTTATTTCCAAGCGGCGTTGAGGAACTTCGATGGACAAGCAAATTAAAGTAAAGAATATCCCTGTAGAGGTGAAAATCCAAAAACCGGATTTAAGCCGTCAAGATGATAGGTTCAATCCCCGAAATCGTATTTATGTGCGTGCCGTAAAAGGCCTACATCAATTACTTAGGCAGCGCATTGGCTTTTTAGGCCTACTTGCGTTTATGTTACTTCCTTGGATTAATTTTAACGGCCAGCAAGCAGTGCTGTTTGATCTAATTGGTCAAAAATACAATATTTTTGGTTTAACGCTATGGCCTCAAGATTTTACCATATTAGCGTTTATTTTTATGCTGGCAGCATTTGCGCTGTTTTTAGTGACCACCTTCTATGGGCGGGTGTGGTGTGGCTACACATGTCCGCAAACTGTTTGGACCTTTATTTTTATTTGGTTTGAAGAAAAGCTTGAGGGCACGGCTAATCAGCGTAAAAAACTCGATCAACGACCCATGAATTTTGATAAGTTTTGGCGTAAAACGGCAAAGCATACTAGTTGGGTATTGTTTTCGTTATATACCGCTATTTCTTTTGTGGGTTACTTTACGCCAATCAGAGAGTTACTTCCTGATTTTGTAACGTTTAACGTGGGTGGTTATGCACTAGTCAGTATTATTTTCTTTGCTGCGTGTACCTATGGTAATGCCGGTTGGATGCGAGAAATTATGTGTTTACACATTTGCCCTTACTCACGGTTTCAATCAGCTATGTTTGATAAAGATACATACACTGTAACGTACGACGAAAGCCGTGGTGAAAGCCGTGGTCCTCGTTCACGTAAAGTAGATCATGAAGATTTAGAGCTAGGCGACTGTATAGACTGTAACTTGTGTGTTCAAGTGTGCCCAACAGGTATTGATATTAGAAATGGGTTACAAGCTGAGTGTATTAACTGTGGTGCATGTATTGATGCGTGTGATGGCGTAATGGATAAAATGGAATACCCGCGTGGGCTTATTTCATATACGACAGAGCGAAACCTCGAAACCCCAGAAAATAAAACGAATCCACTACGAGCTAAAATCATTGGTTACACGGTCATACTTGTTGTGCTTACGGGAGCACTTGTAGCTAATATAGCGCTGCGTAAAACAATGGACTTTGATATCATTCGTGATCGAAACCAATTATATCGTGTCGATTTTGATGGTTTAGTAGAGAACACCTACACATTAAAGGTAATCAACAAGGCGCAGTACGAGCAAACCTTTAATATTAAAGTACAAGGGTTAGATAACTTTAAGTATATTGGTAAGCAGTCATTTACAGTGCAGGCAGGGCAATCTCATAATGTGCCATTGTCGCTTGTAATGGACCCTTATGATTTGAAGGTGTCGATGACAGAGTTTAACTTTGTGCTTTCACCGGTAGATGAGCCGGATGAGACAATATCGCAGTCGAGTAACTTTTTTAAAGCGCGATAATCACAACCTACCTTAAATAGGTAAGTTGATATAGCAATTAACAAAAGCGGGTATATAACCCGCTTTTTATTTTATATAAGAAGAGTATGAGTAAATTTAGTTTTATTGACTTAACACCTGACCTAATACTCGATGCAATAGAAAGCGTAGGTGTGTACGCCGAATCTGGTTTGTTGGCACTCAATAGCTATGAAAACAGAGTGTACCAATTTAAAGCCGATGATGGCCTGCGTTACGTAGTGAAGTTTTATCGCCCAGAGCGCTGGAGTAAAGAGCAAATTCAAGAAGAGCATGACTTTGCATTTGAACTGGCAGAAGCGGAAGTGCCTGTTGTTGCCCCTATTTTATATAATGGGCAAAGCTTGTTTGAACACGAAGGTTATTTGTTTGTGTTGTTTCCAAGTGTAGGCGGGCGTTTATTTGAGGTTGATAACTTAGATCAGCTTGATGTAATGGGGCGTTTAATTGGCCGTATGCACCAAGTAGCTAAAACAAAGCCTTTTACTTATAGGCCAACAGTTACCTGCGAGGAGTATTTACATACAGCCAAAGTTCATCTTCAAAAAAGTAACTTAGTGCCTATGGGAATAAATACTGCCTTTTATACTATTTTAGATTTAGTGATAGAGCAGGCGCAAAAACAGTATAAAGATGTGCAAAGTATTCGCTTACATGGTGACTGCCACGTTGGTAATATTTTGTGGGCAGGTGATGCGCTCATGTTTGTGGATTTAGATGACAGCCGCCAAGGTCCTGCAATCCAAGATTTATGGATGATGCTCAGTGGCGATAGAGCGACGCAACTGTTACAGTTAGACACCCTTGTGAATGCGTATGAAGAGTTTTGTGATTTTGATCACTCTCAGCTCAAATTAATTGAACCGCTGCGAGCGATGCGTATTATCCATTATATGGGATGGGTAGCTAAACGATGGAGCGATCCTGCCTTTGTGCGGAACTTTACATGGTTTGCTGATGACAAATACTGGGAGCAACAAATTTTAGCACTGAAGGAGCAACTTGCAGCATTGCAAGAAGCACCGTTAAAGTTATTGCCGTAATATTTTATTTAAAGACAAGTACAACGAGATACAAATGCTTAAAAAATTAAAACTGAGTTTATTACTTTTATGTTTACCATTTGCAGCACTTGCTGCACAGTTTGAAGTTGATAATCAATACACTGTTATTGATGTAGACAAAAGTACATCACCACAAGTAACCGAATTTTTCTCATTTTACTGTCCACATTGTTTTAAGTTTGAACCAGTAGCAAAAGCAATTGAACAAGGCCTGCCAGAAGGCGCTGAGTTTATTAAAAACCACGTGAACTTTTTAGGTGGCGTGTCGCCACAAGCACAAAGTAATTTAAGCTTTGCCTACTTAATTGCTAAGCAGCATGGTCTGGCGCAGAGTATTAGCGATCAAATTTTTAAAAGTATTCATGTTCAGCGTGCTCCTTTAACTGAAATGAAAGACGTTAAAAAATTACTTGAAGTAAACGGTATTGATAGCGCAACGTTTGATCAAGAAATTGCAAGCATGCCAGTTATTTCGGCTGAGCAAGCAATGCAAAACAAACAAAATAAATATTCAAAATTAGGCGCACTTACAGGTGTACCTACTTTTATTGTTAACGATAAATATAAAATAAACCTCAACACCATCAAAAATCAAAAAGAACTTGATGAGTTAGTAGCGTTTTTATTAGCACTATAAATTTCGGAGCATAATAATGATTAAATTAGTTAAAGCAGGTTTGCTTGCAGTACTACTTCCTATGGCGGCAACAAGCTTTGCAGCAACGTATGAAGAAGGCGTGCATTACGACGTTGTTTCTGAGCGCGCAACTAAAAAGCCAGAAATTAAAGAGTTTTTCTCATTTTACTGCCCTGCATGTAATAACATGGAAGCACTAATTGGTGAGTTTAAGCCTAAGCTTGATAAAAACGTTAAATTTAAAAAGAGCCATGTTGATTTTGTAGGTGTACGCGACCCAGAAAACCAACAGATGATGAGCCAAGCACTCGCTACTGCAGAAGTGCTTCCGCAAAAAGATAAAATTGTCTCTGCAATCTTTAATCATATTCATACAAAGCGCGCTAGTTTTAATGAGCTTGCAGATGTAAAAGATATATTTGTAGCGCAGGGCGTTGATGGCGATAAGTTTGATAAGCTGTTTAAAAGCTTCTCGGTACGTACGCTGAGCTCTAAAATGAAACGCGATCAAGACTACTTTAAAGAAAAAGGCGCACTACGTGGCGTACCTACATTTATTGTAAATGGTAAGTATAAATTAAACCTAGGTCGTGAGTCGGGTATTACTGAACCAGAAGATATTAGCAAACTGATTAATTACTTAGCTAATAAATAAATTTAGCCAAAATAAAAAAAGCTCCTTAAGGAGCTTTTTTGCTTTATAAGGATATAGCGATGGAAAAAATATTAGTATCGAGTTGTTTGCTAGGGCAGCCTGTTCGCTACGATGGTAGAGGACACGCAATTTTGCATCCACAGCTTAATTTGTGGCAAAAACAAAATAGATTAATTGTGTTTTGTCCTGAGGTCGCTGGTGGGCTTCCTACTCCTAGAGCTCCTGCTGAAATAATACAGGGGAGTGTAATTACTAATTTAGGAGAAGATGTAACAGAACAGTTTCAAACTGGAGCTAATATAGCGCTAGAACTCTGTAAAAAGAATCAAGTTCGTTTTGCTCTACTTAAAGAATCGAGCCCTTCTTGCGGACGAAATACAATATATGATGGAAAGCATCGCGGAGTAAAAATCGAAGGGCTAGGTTTAACTACAGCATTATTAATAAAAAATGGTATTCAAGTATTTAGTGAAAAGCAAATACCAGCACTTATAAAAGTACTGGCACTTTAATTTTGGTTGGTTATTTGCGCTGCAAGAAAACACCCGACTCAATGTGATGTGTATATGGGAACTGATCAAATATAGCAAAGCGCTTAACGTTGTGCGTACGTGTTAGGTGATCAAGGTCACGCTCAAGGGTTTCAGGATTACACGATATATAAATTATGCTTTCGTAGTTAGCCACTAAGTCACACGTTAATTCATCCATGCCCGCGCGCGGTGGATCAACTAATATGGTTTGGCAGTCATAGCTTTTAAGGTCAATACCGTCTAAGCGAGAGAAAGTACGCTCTCCATTCATTGCTTGAGTAAACTCTTCACTAGACATACGAATAATATCTAGGTTCTCTACGTTATTTTTAGCAATATTGTATTGAGCAGAATGAACAGATGATTTTGATATTTCTGTTGCTAATACTTTATTAAAACAGCCCGCTAACGCAATTGAAAAGTTACCGTTACCGCAATACAGTTCTAATAAATCATTTTTAAGTGGTTTACATAAATCTTGCGCCCACTCCAGCATATTAATATTTACTTTTGCATTAGGCTGAGTAAAGCTATTTTCTACTTGTTGATAAATAAGCTCTTGACCATTAACTGTTAAACGCTCAGTTACAAAGTCATCACCCAGCACTTCTTTTTGTTTGCGAGCACGGCCGATAAAGTCAATTTTGTATTTACTGCTTAGTTTTTCTTTAAGCGCTTTAATTTCACTTAACCATTCATCATCAAGTGGTTTGTGATAAAGCAAGCTTACTAAAATTTCACCGCTTAGCGTGGATAGGTAATCGATTTGAAATAACTTACGACGTAATATTTCACAAGGCTTAAGATGCTCAATCATCACCTGCATTATTTCACCAACTAGAGGCGCTGCTGGATCAAATGTATCAACACGGATTTTTTCTTTTGTTTGTTGATCAAACATAATGTGAAACAGATCGTCACCGTCGTGCCATACTCTAAATTCAGCACGTTGGCGGTAGTTAGTTGGCTCTGAGCTAAATACTTCTAGTTGCTCCACACCAAAACGTTGGAACTGTGCACTAATACGCTGCTCTTTTTCACTTAACTGCGTTTGGTACTGTGTGGTATCTATTTTAATAACTGCCATTAACGCTACTACCTTATCTAAGATCTGTTTATCGGCGCTATTGTAGGGAGCGCTGCGTATTTGTCTAGTTTTGGCTAGCATTTATGCTGTTTTATTGAACATTGTACTTTAGTTTTTATTGTTATAGCCGATAATAAACTACGCACGCTTAGGAGACGAATCATGAAAATAGGTAATTATGGCTTTACGCCAAACAACAACATCAATAAATTCAATAATAAAGCTGATATACAGCAACCTACAATTACGTCTCCTCAAGATAGCTACCAACAACGAGGCCGAGAGTTGGCTGCAAAGGTGCTTGGCGATAAAATGGCTGAGCAGCTTGGATTGCCTATCGCAGAAAAAAAAGCAGATAAACCACTATTTGATTTTGATGAAATAGTAAAAAACGTACTCGATTTTGTAAGTAGTGCTGTTAATAAAGCAAAAGCTAACGGCGCTGATGACGAAAAGCTCAAAGATATGTTAGGCGACGCGCGCAAAGGAGTCCAAATAGGGATTGACGACGCTGTTGATGAACTCAAAGGTACAGGCGTATTTAATGATGACATGGAAGAGGGGATTAATAAGTCCAAAGAGGGAATTTACAATGGGCTTGATAAGTTTGAAGAGTCGTTATTTAACCCACAATCTGCCAGCGTAAATATAAGCCAGGCTCAATATGTCAGTATGACGAGTAATGCAGAGTATAAATTTACTACCGCAGAAGGTGATGAGGTAAGTATTAGTTTTGCTGATGCATTTGAATCTCAGTCGGCAAGTGGCTATCAGCAAAACAATAATAGCGAGTCGTTTGCAAGCTCATCATCGCAATCTCGGCAGGTATCATTTTCGATGTCGGTTAATGGTGACTTAAATGAGCAAGAGCAAGAAGCTATTAATACGATGATGGAAGACTTACAAGATTTAAGTAAAACCTTTTTTGGTGGTGATTTAGATGAAGCATTTGAACAAGCGCAGGAGCTGAGTTTAGACAGCGATCAGCTGGTGGCTTTTTCTATGGATTTACGCCAAACAAAAACAATAGCAACAGTTAAAAGCTATGAAGAATATAGACCAGCACCAGAAAAACAAGTAGCGGAGGGTTTAGCTCCTTTTAATGACGACCTTAAAAATGCTTTTGAAAAAGCGGGTGAGCTTGGATTACAAAATCAGCTAGCTGGCATTCTCCAATGGTTAAATCAAGATCAGGAACAAATAGATAAGTTAGTAGATTACACAAAGTCTATGTTCGAAAACCTTAATCAGTTAAATTCTGCGGCCGACAGGCTTACTGATTTAGAAACCACGCAAAGTTAAACTACTTTCTTTTATAAATACCTCATGGCAAACTGCCGTTCTTAAAGTAAAGTGGGAACGGTAGTTTGTCAGCGCATATAATGGTCTTTGATTCAGGTATTGGTGGAACTACTGTACTTGAGCATATAAAGCAAAGTATCCCCAATGCTCAGTACAGTTATTTTATGGATAATGCATTACTGCCTTATGGTGCTCAATCCCAAAAAACCATCATTAACCGATTATGCTCACTTATTCATTTCATCAAAGCTAATACGCTTAATGTTGATTTAATTGTAATAGCGTGTAATACCGCTTCTACATCTGCACTTAGTGCTGTTCGCCAAATGACAGATATTCCTATAGTAGGTGTTGTGCCAGCAATAAAGCCTGCGGCAGAGTTAACACGTTCAAATCATATTGGCTTATTAGCCACACCGGCAACGGTCGCCAGTTCATACACTAAAACATTAATTACTGAGCATGCTCGTAATGTAACCGTTAATCTATATAGCAGTGTGGAGTTAGTAACTTTAGCTGAGCAATACTTTTTTACAGAGTCTTTGGATACAAACAAGCTGCATCAAGTGCTTGATGGCCTACATATAGATAAAACTATAGATGTACTTGTATTAGGATGTACGCACTTTCCAATATTAGCAGAGCCTATTAGTCAGTATTTTGAAGGGAATGTAAAATTACTTGATTCAGGTGTAGCGATAGCAAACAGAGTCAACTACCTACTTAACCAACTTAACTTCTGTGTGAATAAACTAACAGACATAAAAAAGCCGCTGCAATATTATGCAACGGCTGATGTGTTTAGCAATAAGCTAGCGGTAAAGCTAGTTACACTGACTGATCCGTCTCAGTACGTAGAGCATTAGAATCATCTTCTTGTTTTTGTTTTGCTTCACGTACCTTTAAAGTACGTTGTTGGAACTCGCTATCGTTCAAGTTAGCAATTGCATTGTCTGCATCAGCTTGCGCCATTTCAACAAAACCAAAGCCACGACGCTTGCCAGTATTCTTATCCTTTAATAAACGAACATTGAATACTTTGCCTTGTTCTTCAAATAATGCACGAACCACACCTTCGTTTGCACGATAAGGAAGGTTACCAACATAAA
Source organism: Pseudoalteromonas sp. TAB23 (assembly GCF_000498075.1). NCBI lineage: Bacteria > Pseudomonadati > Pseudomonadota > Gammaproteobacteria > Alteromonadales > Pseudoalteromonadaceae > Pseudoalteromonas > Pseudoalteromonas sp. TAB23. The sequence goes on along the minus strand of NZ_AUTP01000198.1, from coordinate 692 downwards.
GCGTTTTTGTTTTAACTTCAGCTTCTTCAGTCACATCAGATGACATTGCAGCAATAGCAATCGCACCTATTAATAAACCAGCACCAAATAGTAATGCAGGGTTTAAAGCTAAGCCGCCTAAAGCGAACTCAACAACAACAAAACCAACTACAGCAAGAATAACAGAGAAGATAAAAGATTTTTGATCGGGTAATTTCATTTTAGATCTACCAATAAACAGGAAATAAACATTAATTTAACATTGTGAACTTGCTATCTTAACGTCTAAATCAAACATAGCAATGATATTTGTATTAAATAATAAATAAGAGCACAAAAAAGCATCATCTTAGGAAGGTTTTCATATGGTTTTACATGGTTTTGTTCTATTTTTGTTCGAACAGTAAAAAGATCTAAAAAAAGGGTTGATCTGTTTTCGGATCTCCCTATAATGCGACCCCACTGAGACGGGAAACGCCAACGCATAGCGAGGCACGAACAACTCAGAGAGTTAAATAAAACTTCGGTTTTAAATTATCTAAAAAGAAAGTTTAAAACTAAGTGTTGACTCAAAAAATAAAGGGTGTATTATTCGCATCCCTTGAGACGCTAAAGCGACTCAAAACGTTCTTTAACAATATAAAGCAATCATCTGTGTGGGCACTCGTACAGATTGAGTTCTAACAGCCAACCTACTTAGGTAGCGAGGCAAA
>NZ_AUTP01000197.1:0-1176 GCF_000498075.1 Pseudoalteromonas sp. TAB23 | reverse complement strand
TGTAGTGGCATAGTTAATTTGGCCACCCATTAAGAAAGAAATGTTATGCTAATAAGCATACAAATTTGGGTGAAAAAATGACGAAATTAAAACGCGCAACGTATTCTGCGGCAATCAAATTAGAAACAGCTCAGCTTGTAGTTGACCAAAGTTATACTCAAGAAGAAGCAGCCAAAGCGATGGGGGTGGGTAAATCAACCGTCAGTAAGTGGGTTACTCAATTAAAGCAAGAGCGGAGTGGCCAGACACCATCTGCTTCACCAATGACGCCCGAACAAATTGAAATCCGCGAACTTAAAAAGCAAATCCAACGCATTGAATTAGAAAAGGATATATTAAAAAAGGCTACCGCTCTCTTGATGTCCGACTCCCTGAACAATTCTCGTTAATTGAGAAACTAAATCAACGAGAGCGTTACCCAATTAGCGTGCTGTGTAACGTATTCAATGTGCATCGTAGCAGCTATAAATATTGGGCTATAAGGGATACAACGCCGACACTAGAACAAATAAGGCTAGAGGCTGAAGTTAGAGCAATACATGCAATGAGCGGCGGCTCAGCTGGGGCGCGGACAATCGCGGCAATAGCAACGAACAATGATTTTGAATTGAGTCGTTATCGTGCTGCTAAGCTAATGGTTAAATTAAAGCTTGAAAGCTGCCAAGTACCTCAACATTCATATAAACGCGGCGGTAATGAGCACCTTGAAATTCCAAATCTGCTTGATAGACAATTTGATGTTGTTGAGCCAGATACCGTGTGGTGCGGTGATGTGACGTATATTTGGGTAGGTAATCGCTGGGCTTATTTAGCCGTTATTATTGATTTATTTGCACGTAAAGTAGTTGGCTGGGCCATGTCGTTGTCGCCAGATACTAATTTAACGCTAAAAGCGCTTGAACTCGCGTATGAAAGCAGAGGAAAACCGACAGGACTGATGTTTCATTCAGACCAGGGTAGTCACTATACCAGTTTAAAATATCGTCAACGTTTATGGCGCTATAAAATCAAACAAAGTATGAGTAGGCGTGGAAACTGTTGGGATAATGCACCAATGGAGCGATTTTTTAGAAGCTTTAAAACGGAATGGATGCCAAAGGTTGGATATGGAAATTTTATAGATGCTAAATATAGCGTTAGTGATTATATCAACGGATATTACAACAACGTTAGGCC
>NZ_AUTP01000196.1:0-17399 GCF_000498075.1 Pseudoalteromonas sp. TAB23 | reverse complement strand
TTAATGCCGATCAGTTAAGAAATATTTAACGATCCATTGACCGATCTTCTGGTTAGTTTATAAAGGCTTCTGAATTTATTCAGGAGCCTTTTATTTTGCAACTCACTACCGCACTTTCTCTAGCCAATAGCTACGCACCCAATTCAGAAGGCTTAGGTCAACTGAGTGATTTTTTATGCCCTGAGTTTATCAAACAATGCGCAGAAACCGCAGGTGTCGCGACGATAAGGAAAAGAAGGCTTCCTGTTGAGATGGCCGTTTGGACAGTCATTTGTATGTCGTTTTATCGTGAAGACCCACTGTGGAGTATTGTCAGTAAATTAGGGCTCGCTTTACCAGGTAAAAAAGAACTCGTTGCGCCCAGCGCGGTTGTACAGGCTAGGCAGCGGCTTGGGGCTGATGCCGTTAAACAGGTTTTTGAGCAAAGTCAGCAAATGTGGAATGCTGATGCGAACCATCCCACATGGTGCGGGCTATCACTACTGGGTGTTGATGGTGTCATTTGGCGCACACCGGATACTGCTGAAAATCAACATGCATTCTCCATGTGGAAAAATCAGTATGGTGACACGGCCTTCCCTCAGGTTCGCATGGTGTGTTTGATGGAGTTAACTAGTCATTTATTAATGGGGAGCGCCTTTGATAGTTGTCGTACAAGTGAAATGGTGTTGGCTGAAGACTTAATCGAGGCAACACCCGATAACTCACTGACGTTATTTGATAGAGGCTTCTATTCTCTAGGCTTACTCAATCGTTGGCATCATGCTGGGGTAAATAGGCATTGGCTTCAACCGATGAGAAAAGGCACGCAATATGAAATTGTTCGCTCTCTAGGTCGTCAAGACAAACTCATCAAGCTAAAAGCAACAGCACAAGCGAGAAAAAAGTTCGACGATTTACCAGAGAGCATTGAAGTTAGGCTAGTCACAAAAACGGTTAAGGGGAAAGAGGTGAATATACTCACTTCATTAACAGACCCAATGCGTTTCCCTAAGGCTGAAATTGTTGACCTCTATAGTGATCGGTGGGAAATTGAACTTGGTTATCGAGAAATGAAACAAACCTTACTGAATAGTCACTTTACGCTACGCAGCAAGAAACCTGAGATGATAGCGCAAGAATTATGGGGCGTAATGTTGAGCTATAACTTGCTCCGATACCAGATGGTGAAAATGGCGCAGAAAAAATCTGGAATATATGCAAAACACCTGAGTTTTACGACGTGTGCTATTAGTATTATTAACCTTATTCATACAATGTTTATAGAAAATGCAGGACGGATACCTAAATCAATAGAGCAATTACAAGCTCAAGTTGAACATCACATATTGCCGATAAAACGGGAGCGGGCGTATCCGAGGTGTGTGAAACCAAAACCCAGTAAATACCCCAATAAAAAAAGCCAGTCAGCTGTTAACTGACTGGCATTAAGCCTAGGCTAGTTTTTTAGTGCTCGTATTTTGGGGTCTGTAAATAGTTACGAGGTAGTCACTAAATAGTCACTAAATCACTTTTAATATTTCAATACTTACAATTACTAACAACCAAAATACACGCGCCTGATTTAATCTATTAATTATTACAGGTATATCCTCGGGTGTAGGTAGTCTATCAGTACCTATACGCATTTTATTAAAGCGAGTACCCAAATAAACTGCAGGCCCGCCCAGCTGCACACCAAGTGATGCAGAGCATGTGCTTAGTAGCCAACCTGTATTTGTTTGGTAAAAATGTCTGCCATAATGCTTTATGTAGTGCATGCTTTGTTTGCTCGCTCTACTTGCTGCAATAGTTAAAGCGAGTAAGCGCATTGGAATATACTCAATAATAAACAAGAGAGTTTTAAGCGGTTTTAAAAAGTAGCTATTTGGGGATATATCACTACGCCAGGCTTGTTGTATTAAAGTAAGCAATCGATAGGCGAGGGCAGCAATAGGGCCAAAGGCTAAAAATATAAATATAACTACGAAATAGTATCGAGCAGTGCGCAGTATTAAGCTTTCAATTAATGCTTTAATAATACCAGGAGATGAAAGCCTATTAACTTCACGGGCAAGCAGTGGTTTTAGTAATTCGCGTGCTGTCGATTTTTGATTTTGTTTAGTTAGCTTTGCAATGCGAAGTGCTTTTTTATCAATACTCTTACTTTCTAAGCATAAGTATAAAATAAGACCTGCGAGTAATTCAGGGTAAAAAGCAAACTCGAGTAGTAGCACTACAATAATGAGAATGACACTTAAAATGAGCGTGCTTGCGAGTATAGCTGCCAAATATTGATAGCTTTTAGGTTCTTTGCTTTTGTATATGCGCTTGCCAATAGCACTAAAAACAGCATTTAACGCTGTATTAGGATGATACCAGCTAATAAGGGGAATAAAGCGCTCAGCAAGGAGCGCTAGTATGAAGGCAATAAAGTCCAAGTGGTTTTGAACAATATTGCTAAGCATTTACAGAGACACTGCAGTTAGCTTTTCTAAAAGTGCGACAACCATTTTAGATGAGTTGATTGATGCTGTTTCTAGGTATTCTTCAAATGATTGTGGTGACTCTTTACCTGCTATATCAGACATTGAGCGAATTACAACAAATGGTGTGTTAAGCGTAAAACACGTTTGTGCAATTGAAGCGCCTTCCATTTCAACGGCAAGCATTGTAGGAAAATCACTGCGTGCTTTATCGATACGCACAGGGTCACACATAAATGTGTCACCAGTACAAATTAAGCCAACAAGTGTTTTAACATCACTGATTTGTTCGATTGTTTGTTGTGCTGCTTCAACTAATTTAGGGTGAGCTGCAAAGCCTGCTGGCATTTGTGGTACTTGGCCAATTTCGTAGCCAAAAGCAGTAACATCTACATCGTGATGACGTACTTCTGACGAAATTACTACGTCGCCAACACTTAGAGAAGGATCGAATCCACCGGCAGAGCCTGTGTTAATTACGCAATCAGGTTTGAAGTTATCAATCAGTAAGGTAGTTGCAATTGTTGATGCTACTTTACCAATACCAGATTGAACAAGTGTTACTGTGTTACCAGCCAATTCACCAGTATAAAAAGTGAAACCTGCTTTAGTTAAAATTTGTGGGTTTTGCATCGCTTCACGTAAAATTTTAACTTCTGGCTCCATTGCGCCAATAATACCAACATTCATAATGTTTAATTCCTGAGTTTGAATCACTTGATTATACGTGAAGTTAGCAATAAAAAACAAAAAAGCGAGCTTGTTTATGAGCTCGCTTTAAATACTTTTTAGGAGAGTATTTAATTTGGTTTTTAAATTTCAGCTAAAGCAGTTGTTTGTGCTTTGGCTTGAGAAGGTGAAAGTACCGCTGGCTTATGTGAGCGATTACGAACAGGGCGCTGCGTTTGTGTTGCTGCAGGCTTACCAAGTTTAAACATAATTGCATCGCGTACTTCAGAAGGACGGTAGCCTGATTTAACTTTCATACGAATATGTGGAATGCCCGCAGACTCTAGTGCACCGTTTACAAACCAGTCGCGTTGAGCTTTGTGACCATCTTTATTCGCATTGTTAACTAGGTCAACGGCCGCAACAATAGTGAGTTTTTCTTTATCGATTAATACAAAGTCGAGTTGCTTATTTTTAGCTTTAGCTAAAGCAGCACGTTTAGATTTAATAGAAAGACCTTGCTTACAGTCAATAACGTCAATTAACTTAACGCGACTAACAATTTTATATTGATCGCCTACAGCACGCTCGAGAAGATTTAAAAAAGCGCCTTCAACCTGCGTAAAAACAGTTTGCTTGCGGGTAAAAGGATACGGGTTTCCGCCATCGTCATTAAATTTTGACGCAACAACAGAAGCCCCGACAACTAATACTAGAATTAATAATAAAGCGAATTCCATACGGTAACTCCATAACAACAAATTGACACTGCTCAAATAAAGCAATTTACGTGCCTAAAAAGTATGAGTTATAAAATAATTACCAACTGTTTGTAAAAGCTAAAACTATGTAGCTATTAAGCTTTGTATCCACCTTCAATACCTTTAACCGCAATAGCTACAGCATCGTGTGCATGGAGTGATTCATAATGGTTTATTTGCAGCCAGTAATCGCTGTAATTGTCAGCATCTAGCAAGGCTTTAATTTTACGCGCTGCATCTTCACAAAACATAAGATTTTGACCATTTAAACGGGCAAATTCTTGCTCGTCTTCGCGTTTTACTGCCGCTTGTACAGGCGTTTTAAGTTCAGCTTCGAGGGTGTTTATTAGAGTCACTACGTCAAATTCTTGAATATTGCTATCAAGCTTTACTTTTACGTTGGCAATAGAGCGCTGCGAGTGAGGTGTAGCAACTATGCCTTGTGTAGTGCCTAGCCATTCGTGCACATCTTTTTGGCTTAAAGTTTCTTGGTTAAACTTTTCGTTAAACGCGTTTTGTATAAGCTGGCGTGCAAGTGCTGCAGAGCAAGGGCATGTTGAAGAATAGGTAACATCTACGGTTAGCTCGTAGCTAATAATGTTATTTTCAATTGTACTGGTAAGTACAACTGGGTAGCTTTTCCAGCCCGCTTTACCACTTAATAGTGATTTACGGCGTAGCGGTAATTCAAATTTAAATTCAATTTGTGCTTTATCACTCAGCCCTTCGTGGCTAGTTATAAAAGTATCGAGTGCTTGCGCTATTGTTTGCGGATTGACTTGCTGCTCAGTTGAAAGCAGGTCAAGTGCTAAAAATAGACGTGACATATGAATGCCTTTGGCATCTTCTTTATGCAAATTTACAAATGCACGAGCTTTGGCATTTACTGTAACTGGAGATAAGTCTCGTGACTCAAAAATAAATGGCAGTTCGATTTCGCCCATGCCAACCCAGTCTAATTTACCTGTTTGTAAAGCGGGTGCAGTGTCTGCTATATCTGGCATATTGGTTTGCATGTGCGCTACTCGTATTTTGGAGATAATAAAGCGGGGCATTTTACACTAAATAATTTATTGCTGAAATGATGAGTTTAAGAGATGAGCAAAATCAAACATGAAAAATTCTGTTTTTATCGCACAACATGGGTAGTGGTAGGAGAAAAATGCTAAAATCTGGGAAAATGGTATGTTTATACATGCGCATTGCCTTCTTTATATTTAAGCACACAGCTAAGAGATAAAATTACGTATGACCGATTATTCTTTGAGCCCTTGGGCTCGGGTACTTTCCAGCTCAATAACGCGATTTGGTGAATTTAAAACCGCAGCTATTTGTTACACTTTATTTTTAACTGTATCTCTTATTTTATCGAGCATGTTTTATTATGTTGCGATAGGCGAATTACACCTTGTTGATATTTTGGCTGTGGTATTTTTTACTGCTGTGGTTTCTCCTTTAATTATAAGTGTATTACTTAATTCAATTCGTCAATTAGATGCCTCGTATGCTTATTTAGATAGCGCAACCAAACAGGAAAAACTCTTAAACCAAACCCTAAAAGACAACATTAGCCGTTTAAATATTGAAATTGATGAGCGTAAAATGGCATTTCATGCCAAGCATCGCGCTATTGAAGAGCTGCGCCGAGAAATTGCTGAGCGTAAAAAAACACAACAAGAACTTGCCCAACAAAGTATGTTGCAACGCTCAATCGTTGATTCATCTCCCGATTTATTTTATTACCGCGATAACAACGGTGTATTTGCCGGCTGTAATAAAATGTTTGAAGAGGTAATGGGAAAATCAAGTAGTGAGCTAATAGGAAAAACGGTTGAGCAGATATTCCCGAGTCATTTTTTATCTGAGGTTTTAGCAACCGATAAAGAAGTAGAGCAAAGCCATAAAGCGCTGACTATCGATGTGGGTTATGAAGTAAATGGTGAAACACGTTGGTTTGAGCTGCGTAAATTACCTTTTATAAATGATGACGGTGACTACATTGGTTTACTGGGTTTTGGTCGTGATATCACTAGCCGTAAAGAAGCAGCACAAGCGCTCGAAACTGCCTATAAAGACAAAGGTAAGTTTATTGCTACGCTGAGCCATGAACTACGTACTCCTTTAAATGGCATTGTTGGTTTAACGCGTATGTTATTAGATACAGAGCTTAATAAGCAGCAGCGTAGTTGGGGCAATACTATTTTTTCGAGTGCTGAAACACTCGGTAATATTTTTAACGATATTATAGATTTAGATAAAATAGATAGAGATCAGCTCGATATAGCAACTAATTCTATTAATGTGTCAGACTTTATAAACGATGTAGTTAATTTTGCAGGCTTAATAGCAGAGCAAAAAGAGCTTGAGTTTGATATTAAGCGCAATGGCATACTTGATGTTTACGCGCAGCTCGATCCGACTCGATTACGCCAAGTTGTTTGGAACTTAATTAACAACGCCGTTAAGTTTACTCAGCAAGGCAAAGTAACACTCGAATGCAGCAGAGAAAATCGCGTAGAAGGCCCATGGTTAGTTATTAAGGTACTAGATACAGGTCAAGGTATTCCACCAGAGCAGCTTGCCCATATATTTGATATGTATTACAAAGCGCCGGATTTAAAAGGGACTAACGCGATAGGCTCAGGTATTGGTTTAGCTGTAACTAAGGCACTTGTAAGTGCAATGAAAGGGATAATTACGGTAAATAGTACTGAAGGCGAAGGAAGTTGTTTTACAGTGCAAATACCGCTTAGTTTATGTGTTGCACCAACAGAGCAAAGTTATGTTGGCCGTGGTTTGTATATTCTACTAGTAGAAGATGTGCCTCTTAACGCCGAAATTGCTACAAATCTATTAGAGCAACGAGGCCATGAAGTGTTATGGGCTGAAACCGGTGAAGATGCACTCTCGTTCGTCGAAACCGAAGATGACTTAGATTTAGTACTACTTGATATGCAATTGCCAGATATAAACGGTGACGTGGTTGCTAAGCAAATACGCTCAGATAGCCACTTTGATAAATTACCTATTGTTGCTTTAACTGCCAATGTACGCAGTGCTGAAAAAGAGCTTGAAGGTATATCAATACAAGGTGCGTTGGCTAAGCCAATTAACACAGTTAAGCTTGATAAAATGCTGGCTGACTTATTTGGCATTAAGCAAAGTGAATGCACAGAGCCACAGCTAAAAGTAAGTGAAGAAGCGCTAGAGGGCATTGATGCACACTTATTAGATATTGAAACAATAGAAGACTTTGTAAATTCGATGGGCTTGGTTGTATTTAGGCGCAGTAGTCAGTTATTTGAAAAGCTAAGTCCACAATATCAGCAAGAATTACTTACTTCATTAAATGCCGGCGATAGAGAAGAGTATGAATCAGTAGCGCATAAACTTAAAGGTGCGGCTGGATCGGTAGGTTTAAATGATGTGCAGCTTCATGCCAAAATAATGGAGCATGGTGCGATTGATGAATCTGATGAAGTGTTAAAGCAGTGGTTAGATGTTTTAGCAGATAAAATAAATGAAGGACAAAAAGCCCTTCATTTATTTTTACAGCAATTAGAGTAAAACTAATTAGCTCTAATTAAGCGTCAATTTTACCAATGAAACGGTAACCTTCACCATGGATGGTGCTGATTAACTCTGACGTTGAGTTATCACTTTCAAAATGCTTACGAATGCGACGAATAGTAACATCAACAGTACGGTCATTTGCACGAAGCTCACGGCCTGTCATGTGCTTGATTAATTGCTCACGACTAAAAATACGACCTGGAGAATCAAGCATTAAACGAAGTGCTCTGTACTCACCTTTTGGTAAACGTTTAGCGTCGCCATTTGGAGAAGTAAGACAACGGCTATTTTCATCAAGTTCCCAACCGTTAAACGTAATAACACCATTTGTTTCTAGTGCTGACTCTTCACCGCCTAAAGCAGTACGAGTAATAAGGTTGCGAGCTCTAATAGTTAATTCACGCGGGTTGAATGGCTTAGTAACGTAGTCATCTGCGCCAATTTCAAGACCTAAAATACGGTCAACATCGTTGTCACGACCCGTTAGGAATATAAGACCTACTTTACGCTTTTGGCGTAATTCACGGGCTAAAATAAGACCGTTTTTACCAGGAAGGTTGATATCCATAACTACAAGATTAACGTCATCGTTATTTGTAAGCTTGTCATGCATATCATCGCCATCAATGGCTTCAATAACTTTGTACCCTTCAGCTTCAAATAAACTAACTAGGTTCAGTCGAGTTACGTCTTCATCTTCTACGATTAGAATGACTGGCGTTTGCATTATTAATTAACCTTTTGGAATATTTTATTTATAAAAAAACCGGTGACGAATTTATAACCGATTACTAGAGATTATAGGATTATACCCATTTGTTAACAAGGAAAAAACAAATTGGATAAAAATAAAACAGTAGGGTGTCCAAAGTCTACTAAAAAGGGCAGTGCAAAAACTACTGTTTAATTGATATATACGTGGATGTAGCTATTTGAATCATAAAGTCGAAGCCATTTTCCTTTAATAATTGATACATCATTCAATCAAACAAGGTACTTAAAATAATCAGACTAATTCAAAGCAAAACTATATCACTTTCTAACCTTTCATCAATGTATGTGATACAGCAAAGATAAAAAAGTTCATAAATCGCTTGGTAATATTTATTTAATGCAATTAAATAATGTTACGCGCTTATCACATGCCTCATTAATGAGGTCATTAAATGCTAATTCAAGGATAAATTTTAAATATATGCACTTTTTAGTGATCTTTATTTAAGGAATAGTAATTATAAAGCGAGCACCGTGTTTTTCTTCAAGATCAAACATAACTCTTCCGCCAAGTGCTTGTGTTACTAGGTTGTAGACCAAGTGCATGCCTAAGCCGCTTGCGCCTTGTCCGCGCTTTGAAGTTACAAACGGGTCAAAAATTCTATTTTTAATGTTTTTATCAACGCCTTGACCATTGTCAGAATAAACTATTGTTAATTTTTTCCCTACTAGTTCTACGTCAAAGCGAATTTCATTATTTTCTTTACCTATAAATCCATGAATCACAGAGTTCATAAGCAACTGCTGAAACACTTGTTGCAGAGGTTCAGACTTACTATGAATAGCCAAGTCGGTCGGACAGTTAATAATAACGACAGGCTTTTTAGGCAATAGTTCAGATTGAATCGATGTTAAAACATCACTTATTAATGTATGTACATTAATATAGGTATTAACACCGTCGTCTTGAATAACGGCCACTTTTTTAAAGTTAGATATCAGGTCTGCGGCACGATTTAAGTTGCGGTAAATTAAGTCTAAGTTTTCAATACCTTCATCTATAAAGCGTTTTAGATGGCTTGAGGTAAGTTTTTTATCGTCAAAGCTTTGCTGTATATCTGCCAGTTTATCTCGAAGTAATGTAGAGCCTGTAATACCTAGCCCTATTGGTGTATTAACTTCATGGGCAACACCTGCAACCATTTGCCCAAGCGATGCCATTTTTTCGTTTTCAACAATTTGTGTTTGGTATTGATGCATCCGTTCAAGAGTTGATAAAAGCTCTTGATTTGCTTCTCTGAGAGCGATTGTTCGCTGGTTTACTTTTTCTTCAAGGCTTTGGTTTAGTTGTTTTATTTCTTGTTTATCTTTTTCGTGGCGCTCAAGTTGCTTTTTGGTACGTGTAAGCATGATATTTAAACTATTTGAAAGAGCGGTTATTTCTTTTACATCGGTTATTGGCGCGCGTGCATCATAGTTATGATTTTTAGATACATCCTGCAATAGCATGCTTAACTGCTCTATTGGCTTGGCTATACGTCGTTGAACTTTTATAGCAATAAAGTAAACAACTACCAAAATTAATAGAGTTAATAGCACGTCTATTAATATTTTTCTCTCAATATAAGTCTCTAAACTTTCGAGGCTCCCTCGCATATATACATAACCTACCAACTTTTCGTTATCGTAAATAGGGCGGGTTAGTTCAATATGATCGCTCGTAATTCGTGGCGTTTTTAGCTCATCAACACTGTCTATTCTTAACGGCACTGGAGGCGTTTTTTTTGCATTGAAGCTAATAAAAAAAACAGGTTTTTGAGATGCTTTTTCTATTGAATAAATATGTATGTTTTTTACAAGGGGGATATTTTCAAATGACTTGAGGCGTTTTTCTTCTGTTTTTCTATCATCTTCAACTACTGATTTACCAGCATCAAAAGCTACAATTTCAGAAAGTATGACGAGTTTATTAATGATTAATTGCTTTTGCTCTTTTACGCTTAAATAAGTAGATATCGAAATAGATAGCGACAAGCAAATAGCTGTAATAAGCATAATTAAATTTATGAGTGCTTTGCGAATGCTACTTTGATGAACTTTTTTAGGCATTATTTCGTTATCGCCTGAATTAATTTTGATTATTTAGAGTTTTAGTTTAGCAAAGACGGGAGAAAATGAAGGAAAAAAGCTAAATTAATTCTTATATTTATGCGAAGGTTAGCTTGAGCGCGTTTGCACTCAAGCATTTTTAAAAATAATACTAGCTGCTATATACGGCAAACTTGTTATTTTTAAATACCGTTTGGTAGCTTTCAAATTGCGTTTCTAAAATAGGCGGGTATTTTAAAAAGCTGTTAGCAACAATATTCAGCTTTCCTACTTTAGTTAAATGCTGTTTTGCATTTGCTAAAAATGTTTCTGCTACTGTGTAGTCGGTTGCAATACCTGTATGAAAAGGTGGATTGCTAATAATTAAATCAAACTTACCGGTAATGCTTTTAAGGCCGTCACTTAATATCGCTTCGCCTTTGATGTTGTTAAGCTTTAGAGTTTGCTGTGTTGCGTAAGTTGCCAGTGCACTTACATCACTACACACAAACTCAAGTGCTGGATTATGCAGCCCTAAAAAGGTTGCTATTAAACCTGCACCACAACCAAAGTCGAGAACCCTACCTTGCTTAATTGTCGGTGCGTTTTCGAGTAGAACTTTCGTTCCCATATCTAAACTACCGTGATTAAACACCCCTGGGACACTAATAGCTGTAAACTCGGTGTCGGCAACATTAACAACAAACTTTTTATGGTAGGTCGTAATATCAAAATCAGGGTGCTGGGTAATCTCAGCAAATGAGTAAAGAACGCAGTGCTTAGCTGAATCAATTTTGTTACTAAACTCAGCTTTACCAGCTAATTGCTTTTCAATTGATTTAACACCACTTTTGTTTTCACCTACCACCAATAGTTCGGCATCATCAGTAATAGTAGATCGAATATTATCAAGCGCCATTAATAACTCAGGTTTTGATTTAGGATAGTAAAGAATAACTAAATCGTAGCCGTTACCTGGTATTGTGTGATTTACACAAATCTCAACGTCTTTGGTATTTTTAGCAAACTCACCGTTAGCATGGTTGTAGCTAAATGCAGTTACCTTGTTTTGCGGGTTAAGTTTTTTAAGCTCTGTTAAAAAGCCATCTTGAACAAAGTTGACCACCAAGATAGATTTGCCCGTTAGTGCCTCGCTATTACGAAGTAACAGTAAACTTGGGTTGGTTAGTACGCTCATAAATGGCTTTGCCTTACAGTATGTTTAGTTTTATCAAAAATAAAAGTGAGTGCTTAAAGTTACAAATTACTCAGTACGTTCAAACATTAAATCCCACACGCCATGACCTAGGCGATGTCCGCGTTGCTCAAACTTAGTAAGCGGGCGCAAATCTGGACGTGGAACATAATCGTTTGTTTCTGATTGGTTTTTAAAACCAGGCGCTACATTCATTACTTCGAGCATATGCTCTGCATAGTTTTCCCAATCTGTTGCCATATGAAAAACGCCACCCATTTTCAGTTGGGCTCTTAGTTTTTCAACAAACTCAGTTTGTACGATACGGCGTTTATGATGACGCTTTTTATGCCAAGGATCAGGGAAAAACAACTGTAGTGTTGTTAAGCTTTCATTAGGTATACAGTCTGCAAGTACTTCAACTGCATCGTGTTCAAAAATACGTAAGTTAGTAATGCCTGCTTCATCGGCATCCATTAAACAAGCACCAACGCCTGGGCGGTGTACTTCAATACCAATAAAGTTTAGGTGAGGGGCATTTGTTGCCATTTCGACAAGCGATTTACCCATACCAAAACCAATTTCTACTACTACATCGTTGTTGTTGCCAAAAACTTCGCTTAAATCAAGCATACCGTTTTTATGCTCTAGGCCCATTGTTGGCCAGCATTTTTCGATTGCAGCGGCTTGGCCTTTGGTTAATCGACCTTCGCGTTTTACAAAACTGCGAATGGTGCGGATGTATTTACCTTCTTGCTTAGCTTGCTCAAGGTTAGTGTTGCTTGATTCACTCATATTATTGGCCTGACAAAAACAATGTGTTTAAAAATGGTTGCATATTATCCCTGACCGAGCCCGCAATCACAAGTATTAGCTGGTTTTACACGCCCTATAGCTTGATCTTTTTATTAACTACAATAGACTGAGCCGCCATTGAGCATCAGTAAAAGTACAATATGTTGGATTTAAATAAAGAACAGTCTAATTCGTTTTCTAATCAAGTCGTTGATTGGTATCACCTTCATGGGCGTAAAACACTTCCATGGCAGTTGGGTAAAACACCTTATAAAGTGTGGGTGTCTGAGGTGATGCTCCAGCAAACTCAAGTTATTACTGTTATCCCATATTTTGAAAAATTTATGCAAAGCTTTCCAGATATTATTGCTTTAGCCGATGCTGATGAAGATTTAGTACTGCATCACTGGACCGGCTTAGGGTATTACGCTCGTGCGCGTAACTTACATAAAACAGCTAAAATAGTACGTGACAAGTACCAAGGCGAATTTCCGCAAACGCTTGATGAAGTAATGGATTTACCGGGAATAGGGCGCTCTACTGCCGGGGCTGTTTTATCATTGTCGCTTGGACAGCATCATCCAATTTTAGATGGGAATGTTAAGCGAGTCTTAGCGCGCTACTTTATGATAGAAGGTTGGTACGGTGTTAAAAAAGTCGAAAACCAGCTTTGGCATTTATCAGAGCAATTAACACCTAAAAATAATGTCACCGAATTTAATCAAGCTATGATGGATTTAGGTGCGAGTGTTTGCTCACGCAGCCGGTTTGATTGCGAGGCTTGCCCATTAAATTCAGGTTGTGGTGCTTTTAATGCAGGTAAAGTAAAAGAGTTTCCACATTCTAAACCTAAAAAAGCAGTGCCGAAGAAGAGTTGTCATCAGTTAATTGTTCAGTGCGGCGATAAAGTGCTTATGGAAAAACGCCCTAACAGCGGTATTTGGGGAGGACTATTTGGCTTTTTTGAATTTAATGAGTACGAGGAGCTTCAAATATTTTTAGCTCAGCAAGGATTAGAAGCCGACTTAGTAGAGCTTGAAGCGTTTATTCATGTGTTTTCACATTTTGAGCTGACGATTAATCCGCATGTGCTCAATGTTAAGAAAATTCCTGATGTAGTAAATGACAAACAATTAGTGTGGTATCCGCTTGATCAATCAATAGAGGTTGGCCTAGCAGCGCCAACTAAAAAGTTGGTTAAACAAATTACAGCAATAGTATAGAATAGCCCCATATTTAGCGTTAGAGAGAATCAATCATGGCACGTACAGTATTTTGTCAAAAGTTACAAAAAGAAGCCGAAGGGCTTGGCTTTCAGTTATACCCTGGTGAAGTTGGTGAAAAGATTTTTAATAACATCTCTAAAGAAGCGTGGGGTCAGTGGCAGCATAAGCAAACAATGCTTATTAACGAAAAGCATTTAAATATGATGGACCCAGAGCACCGCACATTTTTAGAAGAGCAAATGGTTGGCTTTTTGTTTGAAAACAAAGATGTGGAAATTGAAGGTTATCGACCGCCTGAAAAATAATATTTTGAACATAAAAAAAGGGCTAAATAGCCCTTTTTTTGTGTGCGATTATTTAATCACTTAACTCATCTTCTTGCTCAGAGATTTTAATTTGTTCTTTTAAAAATTGAGCTGCTTTAGAGTATTCAATTTCTAACTTATCTCTTAAGTCTATTAATTCATCGGTTGTGAGTTCACCTTTTTTACATTTATCTTCAAATGCACTTGAAAGTTCTGCCACCGTTAGGGCACCAATTGTTTTGGAGATCGATTTTAATTGATGACACCCTTCAATAATCTCATCTAAATCGTTAACCATAACGCCTGAATTAATCCCCTTAATTAGCCCTTGGCTTTGTTCTAAATACATTTTGAAAAAGCGTAACTGTTTAGCTTCGTCACCATTTACATATTTCGCAACTGCTTCCATATCAATAGGTAGCGCCATGGTTTGATGGATAACTACATTCTGGTTTTGGCTTTGCTTATCGCTCCAGCGTTTTAAAGTGTCCTCTAACGCGTTTAGCTCTATAGGTTTGGTAATGAAGTCGTTTATACCTACGGCTAAACAACGCTCTTTTTCGCCTTTAAGTGCGTTTGCTGTTACAGCAATAATGTAAGGCTGTGCATCAATTGATTCTAATAGCTCTGCTTCGTTACGGATTTTTTCGACCATATCGTAACCCGACATTTTAGGCATGTGTAAGTCGGTTAAAATAAGTGAGTAATCACCTTTTCTCCACATATCTAAGCCTTCTTCACCGTTGTTTGCTATCTCAACGCCAAAACCTAGTATGTGTAATTGATCGGTTAGCACTTGTTGGTTTAAAAGGTTATCTTCAACAAGTAAAACCAATTTGTTTGATTTACGAGCTTGCTCAACATTTAAATAATTATTAAGTGTTTTGGTTTTTTTAATTTGTTTAGGTGTATGCAAACCTGCAGCGACTAAAATAGACAGCATAAAATTAGACTTACATAAAGGAGAGGCATTAATATAAAAAATATTATTATGATTTATAGCCGCTTCATCAAGCTTGCTTAGTACAACAACTTGTTGTTTATAATCCTCTAATGAATAAAATAAGCGTCTTAGCAGCGCGTTTGTTTTATCCATATTGTCTATGCCATCAGCCACCCAAATAATATCTTGCGAATGTTGGTGCTCTTCAATTTCTTCTTCTGTGTGTGCATAAACTATTTTAGCGCCCATAAACGATAAATAACGGTACATTGTTTTTTCACGTTCTAGGTGATTACTAACTACAACAATTTGCTTACCATTTAATGCACCTTTGTGTGCATATTTAATTCTACCCGATGTGCTAAACGGCAGTTCAACAGTAAACTCACTGCCAATTCCTGTATGGCTAGTTACATGAATAGTCCCTAGCATAAGCTCAGTTAAGCTTTTACAAATAGAAAGACCTAAACCTGTCCCTCCATATTCTCGGGTAATTGAATTTTCGGCTTGAATAAACGGATTAAATATTTCGCGTAGTTGTGCCTGCGACATGCCTTTACCGTTATCAGTTACGCAAAAGCGTAAGGTAAAGTGATCAGTCGTATTATGTACCACCTCTACTGATATTTTTACATGCCCTTGGGTTTTTTCATCAGTGCTCGTAAATTTAATTGCGTTGCTACATAGGTTATAAAGAACCTGACGTACACGTACGCTATCACCGGTAAGATTTATAGGAATATCTGGTGCTATTGCTAGCTCTAAATCAAGCTCACGTTTTTTAGCAACAGATGAGAGCACACGAGCAACTTCTTCAATAGTATCGGTTACCGAAAATGGGATCGGGTCAATATTTAGCTTTCCAGCCTCAATTTTAGAAAAATCTAAAATATCATCCAAAATGCTCAATAACGAAAATGCTGATTCACGAATAATCGTACTTAAACGATGCTGAGCGCCATCAAGTTCGGTCTGGCGCAGCAAATCAATAGTACCTATAACACCATTCATCGGTGTTCTTATTTCGTGACTCATCGTTGCTAAGAATGTTGTTTTAGTTTCGCTTGCTCGCTCTGCTTTTAATGTGGCTTGCTCAAGCGCTAAGGTACGATTTTGCACTTCGGCTTCTAGGCCATTTTGTAATTTATAAAGCTCTTTTTGTGCAGAGTCATTCTCGCTCATTGCTGTTTGTACTTTTTGTAGCAATAAGTTGATGTTTTTTGCTACTACACCTAAACCAATATCAAGTTGCTCATCAACATTACTATTGTAATTAGCATCTTCAGTGATTGCCTGTAACTCTTGAGTAAGAGTGTCAGTACTTTTACGTAAGCGCGTATTAATGTACATATTAAACATTAAAGTAAGTATAAATAATGCAGCAACACTCGCTATCGCGATGATGTAAGCGATAACTTGAGAGTCTTGAGCGCTTAAAGGCGTGGCTGGTATGTTTTGCTTAATAATAAGCTCGCCAATGGGCTGATCGTTTAACAATAGTAGGTGATGCAGGATACTTTCTTCTTTTAAGTGCTTTTCAGTTTTAACAGAAGCGATGGCTGGTTTACTGCTGCTATATACCAACTGAGTATCTGATGTAGCATTGAAGCGATATAGAGTATATTCAAAGTCACCGTCTAATAAGGAGGTTAAATCAAGTAACTGTTTTACTTTACCTTGACCATACATAGTTAATGCATCAACCATAGGTAAGTCTAATCTATCGGCAAGCGTTACAATATTAATAGATGATGCTGGTTGGGCTGTCTTAACTTCAGTTTGTGTATAAAATGAGTGGGCAACAATAGCGAGCGCTGTTACAGCAATATTAATGATTAAAAAAAGTGGCAGTAAGCCTTTAACTGGCGATGAGAATTTACTCTGCATTGATTGTTTCCAATTGATGTGTTTTTACTACGATAAGTCCCTATCGTACGTATCTAAGCTAATCGTAACATTTACAAAAAATAATTCACTACGGTTTTAGTCTGATTTAGTTATATTTATTTATAGTTATAGTTCGATTTGTGGTAAAAACGGACGTTATTAATAAAAAATGTACTGAGTTGTCTGAAAACCGTTCAAACAGTTATAAAGAATAAAAAAAAAGTTGACTTGTAAGGGCAAAACTCGTTTAATACGCCGCACGCCCAGATAGCTCAGTCGCTAGAGATGAGTGGGAATTGTATTAAAAATCCTTTAAGATTTTTAATTAGCACTGTTTAAGTGCCTCGATAGCTCAGTTGGTAGAGCAGAGGATTGAAAATCCTCGTGTCCCTGGTTCGATTCCGGGTCGAGGCACCATTTATTAAAGTAGTGGTGTTTAATCAACAATTTAAACATTATTACGCGTGCCTTAGCACACAGTTTTGTGTGCCGACTTAGCTCAGCTGGTAGAGCAACTGACTTGTAATCAGTAGGTCAACCGTTCGACTCGGTTAGTCGGCACCATTTATTTAAAGTAGTTTGAAAAGAAAGCTGTAATCAGTAGTCTGTTCAAATTACCCGTCGACTCGGTTAGTCGGCATCATTTATAAAGCTAAAAGTTAAATAATTATTTTACTTTTAGTTAGCACAGTTTATGTGCCTCGATAGCTCAGTCGGTAGAGCAGAGGATTGAAAATCCTCGTGTCCGTGGTTCGATTCCGCGTCGAGGCACCATTTA
>NZ_AUTP01000195.1:0-35191 GCF_000498075.1 Pseudoalteromonas sp. TAB23 | reverse complement strand
TGAGAATAGAAAGTCAGGGCTTTATCTACGGCGCAGTATTAAATACTAGGCGTAAAGGCAAGCTCACTGACTTCGATGTGATAAATGATAGCTAATCATTTATCAATGAGAGATACAAGGCGTTTAGCTTGCTGACGCGACGAGCGTAGCTCGTAATTACTATCGTTAGTTAAAAAGCGCTTTGCGTTAAATCAGTTACAAATTCTCTTGTGCTTCATTCACCATATCTTTGAGCGCATCAATTAACAGCGGGTCTTTTTTGTTTTCTTTTGCAAGCTCGAGTGCGTTTTTCATACTAGTGACGGCCTCTTTAAATTGTTTGTTAGCAGTATAGCCTTGCGATAAACGCATGTGAGAATAAGTTGCATTGGGATAATCGGTAGTAAAATGTTTAAGCGTTGCTATAGCTTTAGCTGTATTACCAAACTTTTGCTGGCTATGAGCAAACTCTACGTATACATCTTGTGGAATTTTAAGCTCAAACCCGTACTTATCACTAAGTGCTTGGTAATAACCTGTAATGAGCGATACATCAGCAAACTTTCCGTGCTCGTCAGTAACCTTAAATATTAGGTCGCTAAATAAGTGAATTAGGCTATCGCTAAGCGCTGGTAGTATAGTGCCCATATGAGTAAAAGCGGGGTAATGCTTATATTCCCATTTAAGCTGCGAGGGCGTTTGTTGTTCTAAATTTACCAAAGTATTTAATACGCCTGTATAAAAGCGTGCTCCTTCGCTTGCTACACTAATAAATAACGCCTGATCACCTTTAGGGTTTTTAGTGTATTTTATAATATTATTTTTTAATTCCTCATCACTCCACCAACTGTTTGGGCTTATAGCTATATAGTTATTAAATAACTCAGGCTGATTAACTAAAGTATAAAGCGCCAAAGTACCTGCATTAGAGTGGCCAATTAAGGTGTTGTAGCCGTTAGTTGAGTAATTACTGTTTATATAAGGCATGAGTTCATCAGACACAAACTTTAAAAACTTGTCGGTTTGTCCTGCGTCAGGCCATTTGTTTTTAACAAAAGTTTGAAACTCTGTTTTAGGCTCGCCTTCTACTTTTGGTAAATAATCACGAACACGGTTAGTTGTATCAATACCAACGAGCATTGCGTTAGGTATCTGCTCGTAATCAACAAGGGATTTAATAACACCAGACGCCGTATGAAAGTGCTCAACACCATCAAGTAAATAAATAACATAAAGCGGCTGATCGTCTTTTACAGTGTCAGGTATGAAAATTTTAATGGGTCTGTCTTCGTTAAGTATTTTTGATTGCAGAACGACTTTTTTACCAACGGTTATGTCAGTTGTATTGGTTTTTGCGTGGCTTAAAAATGGTGTACTAAAAGTAAGTATTAATACAAGCGATAGTAAGAGCTTCATAAATATCCTTATTTAATAATGTATTGCTTAATAATTGCACGGCTTTAAGCTTGAGTAAATGTTTATATTTTCGGGGTAAACATAAAGCTTAAGCAATTAAAAGCTATCGCTTTTCACGCGAATAAGCTCGGCTTCTACAAGAGACATTGCACTCTGTGCTTAACTTTTTCGGTAGGCGAGCAGCTTGCTGACGCGATGAGCGAAGCTCGTAATAATTACCTTTTAACTCTTATCTATAAAAGCTTAAAAAACCTGCTTGCTTAATTATCCGTCTAAGCGTAAAATGCGCGCTCATTTCGGCTTTTAAACTATTAATTCCTTGCCTTAAACCGACCGGCCGAAACGGTAGAAGGCTCTATTAACCGTAAGGAATATCCATGCGTCATTACGAAATCGTATTCATGGTTCACCCAGATCAGAGTGAGCAAGTTGCTGGTATGATCGAACGTTATACTGGTTCTATCACTGAAGCTGGTGGTGTTATCCACCGTCTTGAAGATTGGGGCCGTCGTCAATTGGCTTACCCAATTAACAAGCTTCATAAAGCTCACTATGTTCTTATGAACGTTGAAGCACCAACTGAAGTAATCAGCGAGCTAGAAACTACTTTCCGCTACAACGATGCAGTGCTTCGTAACTTAGTTATCCGCACTAAAACTGCTGAAACTGAAGCGTCTCCTCTTGCAAGAGAAGAGAAGAAAGAAGCACCAGCTGCTTAATTGTTTTGAGTCCTAGCATGGCATGTAATCAGCAGTTACTATAATGGTTAGCCCATATATGAATCAGCTGGTTATATCTGGGGTAGTTTGTAAAACTCCCAAGTTTAGCCAAAGCCCTGCTGGCATCCCGCATTGCATTTTTGTTGTAGAACATAAATCGATGCAAACCGAAGCAGACCTTAACCGTAATAGTTACGTGAGGCTTCAGGTAGTTGCCAGTGGAAAGCAAATGCAACAACAGACTCAACATTTGCACGTTGGGCAGGCATTGCAAGTGAGTGGTTTTTTAAATCGCCACGAAGGTCGTAACGGCCTTAGCCAATTGGTTTTGCATGCTCAGCATATAGAAAGAATTATTTGAGGAATTAATCTCATGGCACGTTATTTCAGACGTCGTAAGTTCTGCCGCTTTAAAGCGGAAGGCGTAAAACAAATCGATTACAAAGATCTAGCTACTCTTAGAAACTATGTTACAGAAAGTGGCAAAATCGTACCTAGCCGTATCACAGGTACTAGCGCTAAATTTCAGCGCCAGCTAGCAACTGCTATTAAGCGTGCTCGCTACTTAGCCCTTCTTCCATACACTGACTTACATAAGTAAGCAGCGGATTAACAGTTTTTAAAAGGTGTAGAAACATGCAAGTTATTCTACTAGATAAGATCGCTAACCTAGGTAGCCTAGGTGAACAGGTTGTAGTTAAATCTGGTTTCGCACGTAACTTCCTTTTCCCTCAAGGTAAGGCAGTTCCTGCGACTAAAGCTAACATTGAAACGTTTGACGCTCGTCGTGCAGAACTTGAAGCGAAAATCGCTGAACAGTTAGTTGCTGCACAAGCACGCGCTGAAAAACTAGAAGCATTAGCAGAAGTTACATTAGTATCTAAAGCTGGTGACGAAGGTAAGTTATTCGGTTCAATCGGTACTCGTGACATCGCTGACGCTATCTCAGCTGTTGGTGTTGAAGTTGCTAAGTCAGAAGTTCGTTTGCCTCTAGGTACTATCCGTGAGACAGGTGAATTTGACGTATCAATTTCAGTTCACTCAGACGTAACGGCTACTATTAAAGTAATCGTAATCGCTGAAGCTTAATTTTTAATTAAGCGACAAAAGCCGTGCTATTAGTACGGCTTTTTTGTGTCTGTAATTTGGCTAACTTTAATTAGTTAAGGGCACAGTTAAATAATACCAATCCGCAATAATACTTAATCATTTTGCGGGGCTAAACGTGTCGCTACCTGTGTTAAAAAATTCTCATTTACGACTGCATGGATGCAGAAGGTAGAGCAATGCAGGAGCAATTGCCGAGAACAACTAAATAGCGAATTTTTTGTCTAGCTATCAACACGTTTTTCCATCCTCAAAATAGATCACTTAATTAAGCGAATTGGTATAAAGCCTCGTACAAGCCCCTTTTTTATTCAATTATTTTTTTATTCCCTTTAAACCTTTTCGAACTGTTATTACGTCTAACTTATCAATACACTAACTCAATAATAATAATTAAAAGGCGACATCACGGATGTTACACGTTAAACCCGAACAAACGCCTTTATGCGAAGCTACACTCATTGAGCGTGTTAAATCAGGTGATCAAGGCGCATACACAACGCTTTATGAGTTACATATAAAACGAGTCTACGGTTTATGTTTACGCTTATTAGCGGACCAAGCGCATGCTGAAGATGCAGCCCAAGAAGTGTTTGTACAGGTATGGCGTAAAATAGCGCAATTTGACGGTCGCTCGCAGTTTTCTACTTGGCTTTACAGCGTTACCAGTAATGTTGCGATTAGTTACTTACGCAAGCAAAAAAATTGGCTGCAAAAAGTAGTGAGCATTGAACACTGCGGTATGGATGAGCAATCAGCTAATGACTGCAAAGGCTTAAATGGTCTCGATAAATTAATAGTAAGGCTTCCTGAGCGCGCACGTATGGTGTTTGTGTTGTTTGCAATCGAAGGTTACAGGCACGAGGAAATAGCCGAGCAATTAGGTATGGCTGTTGGTTCAAGTAAATCGCAATATCATCGTGCTAGGCAGCTACTACAAGAGTGGTATGAAAATGAATAAACCAAATTTTGACGACTATTTAAATGAGTCATTAAACACGCTTGATAAAGACATTACGCCACAAAAAGACCTGTGGGCGGGAATTGAGCGAGCAATGGTTAGTAATAAGCAGGACCTAAAAGGCACTGCTATTTGGCCAAAACTAACAGCAATAGCTGCCTGCACATTAGCTGCTTTAATTGCTGTAAATCTATTTGTTATAGCGCCTGAGCCACAACCCGTAGTGGCTATAAGTGATTACTTTTCGGCGCAAAAAAACAGTTTGTTGGTTGAATATGAAAATAAAGAAGCATTGACCACTAACTGGCAAACGCAGCTACAAGAGCTTGAAAACGCAGAGCAAGCAATAAAGCAAGTTCTTAAAAATGAGCCACAAAACCAAGCGCTACTAACAATGTTAGCGCAAATATATCAACAACAACTTGATTTAATTAACAAGGTGCATGCGCCACGTTGGCAGCACATTTAGGAGTACGACATGAAAGCGATTTTATTAGGACTGAGCTTATTTCCGTTGGCGGTATTAGCGGGTGAAAAAATAGATAAGCAAATAGACGTACCAAGTGGCGGCACTATTTTTATTGAAAACCAACGCGGTGATATACATATTACAGGCTGGGATAAAAACGAATTTAAAGTATCTGGCGAGCTTGATGACAAAGCCGAGGGTTATGAGCTTAAAACAAATGGCGATAAAACTCAGTTTATTGTAAAAATGCCACGTAAATCAAATTGGAGTAATAATGGCGATGGCTCAAGCCTAACAATATTTATGCCTAAAAGCAGTAGTTTAGAGTTTGCTGGCGTTAATGTATCGGTGACTGCGAAAGAGCTAAAAAATGGCGCTGAAGTTGATGTGGTTAATGGCGAAATTACGGTAGATGATATTACTGGCAACATTAAGCTCACCACCGTAAATGGTGATGTGAACGCTGAAAACTTAAAGGGTAATATTCAATTTGAAACCGTAAATGGCGAAATTAACGATAGAGAATCAAGTGGTGAACTACGTTTTAGCGCTGTTAATGGCGATATTAAATCAACATCAAGCGCCAATGATGTGCGCCTTGAAAATGTAAATGGCGATATAAATTTTACGCTATCGTCAATTAAAAACTTACGTATTAACACGGTGAATGGCGAAGCCGAAGTACATATTAAAGAGCTTTTAAAAGGCGGTGATGTACGTTTTGAATCGGTAAGTGGCGATGGTGATTTTTACTTTCCTGACAGCGTATCTGCAAATTTTGAAATTAAAGCGCACGCTAATGGAAAAATCATTAATAAAGTTACTAGCGATAAAGTCAGTAAAGCTAAATACGGCCCAGCCAGTGATTTAGAATTTAGCATTAATNGGTAATGCTAATGTTGAAATGGATACAATTAGTGGACGCATAGAGCTTCGTATTAAATAACGCTCATTCACCTTCACGATTACAAAAAGCAGGAAAAGATTTCCTGCTTTTCTATTTGCACAGCCCCTTCAAGTCGATAGAATAGAGCCATTCAATTTTACTACTGTGAAGTTATGGCCAAACCAGATAAGCAAGTCGATACACTTAAAGTTCCTCCCCATTCAATAGAAGCTGAACAATCTGTTTTAGGTGGCTTAATGCTTGATAACCAAGCTTTTGACCGCGTAGCGGAGCTTGTTGTATCACAGGATTTTTATACCCGCACGCACAAGTTAATTTTTGAGGCGATGACGGCACTTGCTGAGATTGGCGATCCGATAGATTTAATCACTATTTCTGAAAGTTTAGAAAAAAATAATAAACTTGCAGGAATTGGTGGCTTTGCTTATTTAGCAGAAATAGCTAAAAACACGCCAAGCGCTGCTAACATTGACGCTTACGCAAGTATTGTACGCGAACGTGCTGTTGTACGTGAAATGATTGGCGTAGCGAACGAAATTGCAGAAGCGGGTTTTAACACCGAAGGGCGTACCAGTCACGACTTGCTCGATTTTGCCGAAAGCAAAGTGTTTAAAATCGCTGAGCAACGAACAAAAAATAATGAAGGCCCGCAAAGCATTCATAGCATCCTTGAAAAAACCGTTGATAAAATAGAAGAGCTTTATCAATCACCACAAGATGGTGTTACGGGTGTAAGTACAGGTTATGCCGATCTAGATAAAATGACGACAGGCCTGCAACCTTCTGACTTAATTATTGTTGCAGCGCGTCCATCTATGGGTAAAACTACCTTTGCGATGAACCTTGCAGAACATGCTGCAATGACTCAAGACAAACCAGTATTAATTTACTCTCTAGAGATGCCTTCAGAACAAATTATGATGAGGATGCTAGCGTCTCTTGGCCGTATTAACCAAACTAAGGTACGTACTGGTCAATTAGATGATGACGATTGGGCACGACTTTCATCAACAATGGGCTTGTTGATGGAAAAAGGTAAAATGTACGTTGATGATGCATCGGGCTTAACACCTACCGATGTGCGTTCACGTGCAAGGCGTATAGCCCGCGACCACGGTGGCATTAGTATGATCATGGTCGATTACTTGCAGTTAATGCGTGTACCAAGCCTTGCTGATAACCGAACGCTCGAAATTGCTGAAATTTCACGTTCACTTAAAGCACTAGCAAAAGAGCTAAAATGTCCGGTTGTTGCGCTTTCGCAGCTTAACCGTACGCTAGAGCAACGTGCCGATAAGCGTCCTATTAACTCAGATTTACGTGAGTCAGGGTCGATAGAGCAGGATGCCGATTTAATCATGTTTATTTACCGTGATGAAGTTTATAACGAAGACAGTACTGACAAAGGTATTGCCGAAATCATTATAGGTAAACAACGTAACGGCCCAATTGGTAAAGTGCGTTTAACATTCCAAGGTCAATTTTCTCGCTTTGATAATTACGCGGGACCAGCGGTAGATGACGATTACTAATGCGCCTAGCCACTGCTGAAATTAATTTAGCTGCACTTGCGCATAATTTAGCGCAAGTTAAGTGCTTTGCACCTAACAGCAAAGTAATGGCGGTGCTAAAAGCAAATGCTTACGGGCATGGTTTAGTAACGATTGCGCAGCATTTAAATAATGCTGACGCATTTGCTGTGGCACGTATAGATGAAGGGCTTGCCCTTCGAGCTGGGGGCTTAACAAAGCCAATAGTTTTACTAGAAGGCTTTTTTAACAAAGCCGACTTACCTATTTTACTCGCTAATAACTTTCAAACTATTATTCATGACGAATACCAATTAGCCGCGCTTGAAAAAGCAAAGCTCGATGCGCCAATAACATGCTGGTTAAAAGTAAATACAGGTATGCATCGACTAGGTATTGCGCCAGAGCAGTTTGAAGAGTTTTATAACCGCTTACAAAAAACACCTAACGCCAAAAATACCGTTAATTTAATGACACACTTTTCGTGTGCTGATGATGTTGATAATGCCAAAACGGTTCAACAAATCACGTTATTTGATAACTTAGTGAATGGTATTGACCAAGCACATTGTTTATCAAATTCTGCTGGTATTATCGCGTGGCCGAGCGGCCATGGTGATTGGGTGCGCCCTGGGCTTATGCTATATGGCGTATCACCAATGGCAAATAGTATTGGGCAACAACACAAGTTAAAGCCTGTTATGCGCTTAATTACGCGCGTAATTGCGGTGCGTAATGTACCAGCGAATGAGGCGGTAGGGTATGGTGGTCGTTGGAAAAGTGATAAACCAACCAAATTAGCTGTTGTGGCTATGGGTTATGGCGATGGTTATCCTCGGCACGCTAAAGAGGGCACACCAGTAATAATTGGTAAGCAGCGTTATGGTATTGTTGGCAGTGTTGCTATGGATATGATTAGCGTAGATATAGGCGCTAATGAGCACAATATTAAAGTGGGCGACAGAGTCACTATGTGGGGCCCTGAGCTACCAGTTGAAGAAATAGCATTGTGCGCTGATACTATCCCTTACGAGCTATTATGTAATATTACACCGCGCGTAAGTTATGAGTATCAGCGTTAATACAGCTATAAAGCGGTATTTACTCTTTTATAAAGTAAACGTCGCTAAAGCCCATACGGGCAAATTCTTGGTCGCGAAAGTTACGAACAGAAGCAGACCCTTTTGAGGTCATTTCTATTTGCTGTACCATGCTTAAGTAATTAGTCAGATCAATACCTTCGGCGGCAGCAATTGCTTGATACATGTCGTGGTATTTATCTTTAGCGAAATTAATCTCGCGCGGTTCGTTTTTATATTTGTAGGTTATTCTACGTGCCATTTTAAGCTCATTTCAATTGAGTGTTGCAGCGATTTTACACTGTATTTAATAACGGCTCTAGCATTGAATGACTTGTTGTAATCGGTAATTAAAATAAAGAGTCAAAAATGAAATTATCAGTAGAGATCAGTAAATACCCACTTCACCAAGATTATATCCCGTTTATTCAGGGCTTTATTGACAGATTAAACGAATACGATGATTTAAAAGTGATTACTAACACGTTATCAACGCAAATTTTTGGTGATTACGATTTAGTAATGCAGGTGTTAAATACCGAAATTAAGCGCTCATATGAAGAATTTGGTAAAGCTATTTTTGTATGTAAGTTTCTCTCTGGCGACTTATCGCCTGAATAGCCTATAATACCAACCTGCATAAATCTTTGATCAATTTAACGAATTAAATTGCACTATAACGTCGTTAAAAATTTTTTATTTAGAACAACTAGATACAAAAATTTTTGCCTAGTTCTAGCGTAATTCCCTTAACGTTAAATAGACCCCGTATATAAGCAGATTGGTATAACAATCTGCACAACTAAACGGTAACTGCATAATATGGACTTTTTAACACAAACCTTAAGTGGTTTTACAGCAATGTCGCATTGGGAGTACATTGCGGTAGGGTTGTCGATGGCTTATTTATTATTAGCAATAAAAGAAAGCTTATGGTGTTGGCCTGCGGCGTTTTTTAGTACGCTCATTTATACAATAATGTACTGGAATGGTGCATTACTTATGGAGTCATTACTTAATTTTTATTATATGTATATGGCTGTATTTGGCTGGGTTGTATGGCGTAAAGGCAAAGCTGCAAATTTAAATATTACATCGTGGTCGATAAACCGTCATGCTGTTTTAATTAGTTTAACAACCGTAGCTGCAATAGTTATTGGTTACGTTATGCAAAACTATACTCATGCCGATTTTGCTTATCTTGATAGTTTTACAACGTGTTTTGCAGTAGTAACTACTTACTTAGTTGCTAAAAAAGTCCTCGAAAACTGGCTGTACTGGATTGTAATAGATGCCGCTTCTATGTATTTATATTACGAAAAAGGTTATTACCCAACGCTAGCACTCTTTATATTTTATACCATTATGGCAGCGTGGGGCTTTAAAACCTGGTACGAAGAATACGAACAAAGCCAAGCTAAGCCTCTAGCACAGCTTTAATCAATGATTGCCCATACTCAGTTAGTAAAAATATGTAGTGCGTTTATAGAGCCTACAAGCATTGTTTCAAGCGAGCGATTACTTAATGGCTTTAGTAACGATAATTTTTTAATACGTACCGAGCAACAAGGGTATTTGTTAAAGTGTTATAAAAGCCATTGGCCAAGTGACGGCCTTGAAGCGCAGCGCTTTTTAAGTGACTTTAATATATGTCCAGCGCCTATTTGGCTTGATAAAAAAAACGGTCGTGCGGTATTTAATTATATTGAAGGCAAGAGCGCGCAATCGGATATAACGCTTAGCTTTATTAATAAACTTGCTCAAGTGCACAATTACACAGTGTCTACCGTGCCAATGGATATAGCTAAAGAGCTTCATTTTTATCAAAACACCGGCGTATATACGCAATATAAACTTCAAATAGAGCAGGCACTCAAAGCAGTTACAGCTATGTCATTTAATGCAGGTTTTTGTCATAACGACTTAGTAAAAGACAACATTATTGTAAATGCTTCAGGTATGTATTTAATTGATTTTGAATACGCACAAACTAACGATGTGTATTTTGATTTGGCAGCCCTTGCAGTGAGCTTTAATTTTAATGAGAGCAGTGAAAGTGCATTGTTAAATAACTATAAAAATAGCATCGATAAAACAAAAACGTTTGATCTTTCAATAGATAAGCTGAATTACTATAAGCTGTTTTTTTTAGTGTTATGTATTGGCTGGTACGAAGAGCGCGGCATAACTAATAAATCTGTAATGTTACGCGCGCAGCTAACTAAACTCGTTAATAATACTTTTTATAGATGTTAAAGGCCACCAAAGCGCTCGGCTAGCTCTTTGTATTTAGTTACTTCGGCTGTATCAAATTGTGGTTCGCCATTTTCATCTTCTGATTTAGCAATTAATAAACTCTCTCTAGAAAGACGTTTTACACGCTCTACTTTTACACCTAAAAACTCAGCAACTTGCTCAGTAGACATTAAACTCATCATTATTTCCTCGTATTAAATTAATCCGCACAGCGACAATCATAGTTTCAATGTTGCTAAACCGTTACTGTTTCTTATTCAATAAGAATAAATAGCGTGTTTTTAAGCCATTGTGAAGTGTTTTATTTAAAAGAGTTTAATTAATAAGCATATAAGCTGATGTTACTGGTATTTATTTAAAGATCTCTTTATCATTGCTGATGCTAAAGCACTGATATCGCGAGTTGGTGTGGAGGCAACAAATGTGCTCTCGTGGTGAAATGGATATCACGTGGCCCTCCGGAGGCTGAGTTGTAGGTTCGATCCCTACCGAGAGCGCCATTTGCTTTTACATCTACTAATATTCCCCTCTATATTATCTAGCTTTTCATTAATTACTTTTGTATTTAAAAATGTATTACTGCATAAATTTTGAAATTTTATTGTAAGAACAGCTTTCTAGTTATTTATACAATGCAAAATTGCATTATTCAAAATGTTATCTAACGTTATGTATGCATATACGACGAAATTATAAATGAGGAAAACCGATTCAATGTTAAATAGTCAGTTAGAAATACTCGCTCAAGGACATGCTTATCTTGAAAGTGTAACTAAAGAGGATTATTCGCAAATCGTTGCTCCTAATTTCATTAGTTCAGCTGGGTCACATATGCGCCACATTATCGATCATTACCAATCTTTAATGACGGGCTTTGGTATAAATAATATTGATTATGATAGTCGCCTACGCGGCAGTAATATTGAAAGTAACCCCTGCGAAGCTATAAAAAAAATTGCCGAGATAGCATCGTGGATTGAACAGCTAAGTACAGATGATTTTAATAAACCGCTGTTACTTTCAAGCGAAGTATCAATTAAAAGTAAAAATGTACAAACTGTAACAACCTCATTAGCACGAGAGCTTATATTTGTAGGAAGCCATGCAGTACATCACTATGCGATGATTTCACAAATTACCTTTGCACAAAAAGCATCATTCGACCAGAGCTTTGGGTTAGCACCAAGTACAGCCACTTTTTTGAGAGAAAAAAGCCAATCAAAATCACTGCAAAGTTAATATGTGCACTTTAAGTTACTTCTTAACTGATGATGGCTACGAGTTGTTTTTTAATCGTGATGAGCAAAAAACGCGAGAAATGGCAATCGCCCCGAGTAAGCACACAGGTAACGCAATTTACCCTATCGATCCGCAAGGGGGAGGTACTTGGCTTGGTGTATCGCATTGGGGGCAAACATTAGCTTTATTAAACGATTATCAAAGTGTATTTGATATAACTGCCGTAAAGCACAGTAGAGGTCTTTTAATCCCACATTTACTGAGCAACAAAACCCCTGCATTGTCTCAATTACAAAATATGGATTTATCGGGTTATGCGCCTTTTAAATTGTGTATTTTTCCGGATAAATTATCCCTAAATAATAGTCACATCGTTTTTGTTCGGTGGGACACAAAACAATTAATCGATTGCCAAGTTGAATCGCTTGCAACGTCATCTGGCGTTGAGCTAGAAACAGTTACACAAAAGCGTAAACAGCAATTTAAGCAACTTATTGACTTAAGATATCCTGCAAGTGAGCAGTTTTTAGCATTTCATTACAGCAAAGCCGAGCAAGGCCAATATGGTGTAAATATGCAAAGAGAAGATGCAATGACAGTCAGTATTAGCCATATTAAAGTTGGTAACACTATACGCTTTAATTATTTTGATAAGCAGTCTCAGCTCATTAGCAGCATTAGTTGTTTAAAAGTGGCTGCAGCTTAACTAAATATTTTTATAGCTGTTACATAACTAAAAAAGTCGACGCAATTAATTGCGTCGACTTTTTTGTTGCTCTATTTTCATCTGCTGTATTAATACAGCAGATGAAAATTATGAGTGATTTATATAATCATCTTTTTTATCACCGAGGTAGAGCTTAAGTAGCTTTTCAGGCGCACTTGGTAGGTGCACACTTAAAAGTAATCCTGGGGTGTGATTAAAGTTACTGTCAATTCCCATACAATGAAATTGAGCGCCTAGCTTATGATATTGCTTTAATAAAATCGGTATGTCTTTTTTATCTTCTTCTATTCCCATAACCAATGTTGATACATGATCTATGTTTAACGTGTGATCACTAATGAAGTCTTCAAACTCTGGATGAATTTTATTATTAAAAGGCGTATTGGCGCTAACACCTTGTTTATTATTAACCATAGCATGGTCAATAATTGCGACAGAACGAGGGTCGTAAAGCTTACTTAATGAAACCGTGCCATATAAAGTCCTATAACGTGGGTTTTGCGCCATAAACGCACCGATCCCTTTAAATAGCAGTAATAAGCCATGGTAACTGCCTTGATGTTTTTGAACTATAAACGAGCGACCCATTTCCAAGCACGGCTGTTGTTGATTAATAAAAGAGGGTTCAAAATTAAACATTTGCGATAAATAAAGGGCGCTCACGTCGCTATTTTTTTGTAATAAATCAGTTTGTCCAATTCGATAAGCTCCAATGATCTCTTCATTTTTATGATCAAAAATAAATAAATGCATGTAGCTTGCGTCAAACTTATCGGTATCACATGGCTCGCCGCTTCCTTCGTTTAATGTACGAAAGGTTATTTCTCTAAGGCGTGTTATTTCAGCAACACAATTAGGTATTTGATCTTGATAACCGTAATAAACGGAGTAACTTTTAAAGTCTAATAAGTGCTGCTCGCTTGGTAAGCTAGCAAGTTCACTCGTCATTTTTGTTTTATCGATATCCTGCATAATCGCTTTTAGTTGCATTGATTGGGCATCGTCTTGCCAAGGTGTTACAAAGCGTTCATCGTTTAAATAGCAAAGCAGGCGCGCAATATCGTTAATGTCGTCAGTTTTCTCAAATTTATTTAATAACTTGGGTGTAAGTAAATTACCAGCACCTAAATTAATGGACCTTTTTTGAATTTTAAGTAATTCACGTATTAGCATTAATAATCTAAATCGGTAGTAAATACGTCCCAAATTGTAAAACATAGGGCTATTTTGACCACTAATAAACACAGGTAATAAAGGGGCTTGTGTTTTTAAGGCTAGTTGAGCCGCTAAGCGATTCCATTGACCGTCGGTTACACGTTGTTTTTTTGATTGAAAAAACGAAACCCTGCCAGCAGGAAAAACCACAAGTAAACCATCGTTATTTACATGTTTAAAACACTGTTTAATTGCACTGGTATTAATGGCTGCTTTTGGTTTTAGCGGATTGGCAAAAATAAAATAATCTTTAATTTCTGTAAATATTTTTAAACCCACGTTAGCCATTACTTTAGTATCGCTACGATAATGGGTGAGTAATTTGGCAATTATTACGCCCTCAATCATGCCATAAGGATGGTTACATACTACTATGCAAGGGCCTTGCTTAGGTATTTTGTTAATAACACTTTGTGCGCCAAGTACATTAATACCCAATACATTTAAAAGCTTTTCACTAAACTCCTGCTTATCTAAACCCGATAAATTATTAGAGAGGTATATATCACGCAGTTTATTTATACCTAATAAGCTATCGAGCAGTGGAGCGGCTACTTTTAATNATATATGACCCAAAGGCGAGGCTGTGTTTATTGCAGCCACACTTAGGTTTGATACGGGGTGGTTTAGTTTTGTCATATATTAGTACTCTTAAGAATTTAAAGCAGTTGTTATTAAGTGCTGTGTATATTGAGACCGAGGCAAAACAATATTATGTTCAAAAAAGGTTAATAAAGTTCGCTTTTTTATAATGATTAGATAAGTTTTATAGCTAAATCACCTGCTTTTTAGTGATAAGCAATTTAGTGTAGTTGAGATGAAAGCGTTTAATTATTAAAAAGTAAAATAATCAGAATTACAGTACAGCTCAAATAGGGCTGTAAATAATGCTTTTAGTTATATATAACTACTTACAACTCAAAAACTAGACTTTTAGGCTTAATTAATGCTATTTAAGGTACATATTCCTTAATAGAAAAATCCCGCCTTTATGCTAATTACTTTGCCCGTATCTGAGCTTACTCCTGGTATGTATGTTGATAGCGTTACTAAGCAACATGAAGGGATCAATAGCATAAAAATTAAGACCAGTGGCTTAGTGCGCGATAGATCTATTATTAAGCGTTTAGTCTCTGAAGGGGTGCTTGAGCTGCTTATAGATTTTGCTAAAGGTGATGCCCCAGTTCCTGCCAAATATAAGCCTCAAAGCAAACCTAAAACATCTAATAGCCAGCAAAAAGCCGAAAAAACACCTATAGCAATCTCAATTGAACAAGAATTTGCTAAAGCGAGTGTCAATTACGATCAGCATGGCCGAAAGCTACAGTCGTTATACGGTGACTTAACATCTGGCCTGAGTGTTAATATAAAAGTGCTTGATGAAATAGCCAGCGAAATAGTCAGCTCAGTTTTTCGTAACGCCAACGCCATGACTATTCTTACTCGTATAAAAGATAAACACAGCTATAATTGGCGGCATATGATCAACTGCGCCATTTTTACCGCTGTATTTGCTAAATACTTAGGGTACAAAATGGCTGTTGTGCAAGAGCTTGCCATGGGCGCGTTACTTCATGATTTAGGCCAAGCTAAATTACCGCAGGGTATATTTTCAAAGCCAACTAAGGTTACTAATAATGAGCTCTTAGCGATTAAAAAGCATGTAGCGCAAGGTTTGGGTTTAGTTAAAGGCGAGAAGGGTATAACACCCCTTATGCTTGATATGATAGTGAATCATCATGAGCGCTTAGATGGCTCTGGTTATCCGCGAGGCCTTCAGGCAGAGAAGTTAAGTCGTCCAGCGCGTATAATGGCAATTGTAGATGTGTACGATGCAATGACTGCCGATAGAATGCATCAAGATGGTGATGAACCAATCAACGCATTGCGGTACTTATTAGCCAATAAGCAATTGTTTGATGGTGAGTTAGTACAGCGTTTTATAAAGTGTTTAGGGGTTCATCCGGTAGGAACTATTGTAAAATTAACGAATGAACGTTTAGCCTTAGTGCTTGAAGGGAACGTATTAAATCCTATTAAACCTAAAATTAAGCTATTTTATAATGCTAAGCACAATCATCATGTTACACCGAAAGACATCGATTTAAGTGAGCACACCCAAGAGCTTAAAATACTATCAAGTGTTAAGCCCTTAGATTATCAGATTAATTTGTCTCGCCTGCTAAAAGAGCATTTGTTGAACTAGTTTTACTGCATTGCCTTTTTTTAGTTTGTTTTGCAGAAATAAACGCACCCAAAAAGCAATTTCCCATCAGTGTTAACCATAACAAAGTGCCTAGCTCTACGTGCAATGCAAAACAACACAGCGCTAAAGAAATCAACGCATTTAACATTGCCCCTAGCCAATAATGGTTTACGGGGTTATCGCATTGTCCTGCTTGAGTACATGCACAGTAGTTTGCTTTGTAAAAGCAAAACACACTCGCCCCACAAAATATTAGCCCTGTAATAATAAATAAAATGATCACAGTTTTACTTCCATTGCGATTTTATAATGAGTGTAAGTTGCTACTAATTTCAAGTCAATCTAAATGATAATTAATTACATTTAGAGTGTTTACTCTAATACCACACTTCTCATCCGATGAGTTTTAAATAGTTGTTAAAATGTCGTTAAAAAACATGTTTTTTACTGTCTTTTGACGTATTCATAGAGTTTTTTACAAAAAATTAAGGTAGTGTAATCGGGTTTTAAATCCTAATAACAACACACATAGTACCCAGACAGTCAGTTTGGTTAAGGACTCAACAATGAAATTTTCTAAAACCCTTATTGCAGCTTCGCTTGCATTTGTTTCAGCTGATAGCTTTGCAGCTGCGTTTCAATTATCAGAGCAAAATGCATCGGGTTTAGGCCGTGCATACGCTGGTGAAGCTTCTATCGCAGACGACGCGTCTGTAGTTGCACGTAACCCTGCACTAATGACTTTATTTAAAGAAAAGCAACTAAGTGTTGCTGCTATTGGCGTAATCCCAGATGTAAGCTTAGAAGGTGAAGGCGCGCCAACTGGTATTGATCAATCTTCATTAGATGACGATAGCATTGCACCAAGTGCAGTGGTACCAGCAGCTTACTTTACTATGCCTTACAACGATAAAGTATCGCTTGGTTTTGGTGCATTTTCTAACTTTGGTTTATCAACAGACTTTGACGATGACTACTCAGCAGGACAGATTGCTGGTAAAACAGAAATCTTCACCGTTAACTTAAATGCAAGCGTTGCTTATAAAGTTACTGAAAAGTTTAGCTATGGTATTGGCTTAAACGTAATTTACGCTGATGCAACTATTGTGCGTCATGCTGGCTCTGGTTTACCATTTGCTTCAAGCACTGAAGTTGTGAACTTGGAAGGTGATGATACAGGTTACGCTTTAAATGTTGGTTTAATGTATCAGCTAGATGATAACAGCCGTTTTGGTTTTAATTATCGTACAGAAACAGATATTACATTCGAAGGTGATTACTCGAATCAAATACCAACAGCTTATCGTGGATTAAATGGAACTGAATTACCTGGTTCTGTTGAAATAACACTTCCTGCAATAGCTGAATTTTCAGGTTCTCATCAGTTAGATGAAAAACTTGGTCTTCATTACAGTATTTTATGGACAGGTTGGAGTAGCTTTGAGTCATTAGAAGCACAAGTTATATCGCCAACTGTCGGTAAGTTCAGCGCATTTAATAAAGATGAAAGCTTCTCTGATTCATACCGTTTCGCTGTTGGTTCAGATTACCAATATAACGAAGATTTATTACTTCGTGCTGGTGTAGCATTTGATCAGTCTCCAGTATCACAAGATCACCTGTCGATCTCTATCCCAGATACAGATCGTTTTTGGTTCTCATTCGGTGGTAACTACACAATTGATCAAAGCTCTAACGTTGATCTTGGTGTAAGTATTATCCGTGGTAAAACTCAGAACTTTGAAGAAGATGGATTTGAGTTTGAGTCAGAAGGTAATGCAGTACTTATTGGCGCTCAGTACAACTACAAGTTTTAATGTAGAAGTGTCTTGTGGTTAATCACAGGGCACAAAAAAGCCGCTCACTTTAATTAAAGTGAGCGGCTTTTTTAATGCCTATTAAATAGTGTTAATAGGCATAATAACTAAAATTATAAGCTTTCTATTTTAGTTTTTTGCTCAAGTAGCTTAGTTTTAGCATCGCTAAACTCAGCCAGTTTTGCATTTTCTTTAGCAAGTACCGCTTCAGGTGCGTTGTTTACAAACTTTTCGTTAGCAAGTTTGTTTTGCACTTGTGCTAGGCCTTTTTCTGCTTTTTCGAGTTGCTTATTAATACGCGAAAGCTCGGCTTCCACATCAATTAAGCCCGCCATTGGGATCATGATCTCAAGGTTGCCAACATAAGACGTGGCACATGCTGGTGCATCGTCTTTGTTTTCAAGCATTGTAAACTCTTCAATTTTTGCAAGTGATGCTAAAAATGATTTGTTTTCTTCAATGCGTCGCACGTCGTCGCTCGATGCATTAGCAAGTAATACGCTAAGTGGTTTACTTGGACTAATATCCATTTCACCACGAATATTACGAATAGCTAAAATGAATTGTTTAACCCACTCTAAGTCGTCCATTGCTTTAGCATCAACGCTTGCTTCATTATATACAGGGAACGGCTGAACCATAATGCTGGTGTTTGCTGTTTCAAGGCCTGCAAGTGGTGCAACACGCTGCCAAATAGTTTCAGTGATGTATGGCATCATTGGGTGCATTAAACGCAGTAAGCTTTCAAGTACGGTAATAAGTGTATTACGTGTACCACGTTGCTGCGCTTCATTACCTTTAAATAATACCGGCTTAGTTAGCTCTAAGTACCAATCACAAAACTGGTTCCAAGTGAATTCGTAAAGTGTGTTAGCAGCTAAGTCAAAACGGTAGTTATCTAAATGCTCTGTGTAGGTTTTAACGGTTGCTTCATATTGACCTAAAATCCAGCGGTCAGCTAATGAAAGCTCCGTTTGAGCACCGTTTGCAAAACCACAGTCTTGCTCTTCTGTATTCATTAATACGTAACGGCTCGCGTTCCATAATTTGTTACAGAAGTTACGGTAACCTTCAAGGCGGTTCATATCCCAGTTAATATCACGACCGGTAGATGCCATTGCAGCAAGGGTAAAGCGAAGGGCGTCGGTGCCGTGTGCTTCAATACCGCCTGCAAATACTTTACGCGTATCTTTTTCGATTTTAGCGGCAAGTTTTGGCTGCATCATGTTACCAGTACGTTTTTGTACTAGGTCTTCAAGTTCAATGCCGTCAATCATGTCTAGTGGGTCAAGTACGTTACCTTTTGACTTAGACATTTTATCGCCATTGTCGTCACGTATTAAGCCAGTTACATACACAGTTTTAAACGGGACTTGTGGTTTGCCATTTTCGTCTTTTACAAAGTGCAGCGTCATCATAATCATGCGCGCAACCCAGAAGAAAATAATATCAAAACCAGTTACCAACACGTCAGACGGGTGGAAGGTTTTTAAATCATCGGTATTTTCTGGCCAACCTTGTGTAGAGAAAGTCCAAAGCGCTGATGAGAACCACGTATCAAGTACGTCTTCGTCTTGGCTTAGCGTTACACTATCTGCAATGTTGTTTTCACGGCGTACTTCAGCTTCGTCGCGACCAACAAATACGTTACCTTCATTGTCGTACCAAGCTGGGATACGGTGACCCCACCAAAGCTGGCGTGAAATACACCAATCTTGTACGTCGTTCATCCACGAGAAGTACATGTTTTCGTATTGCTTAGGTACAAATTGAATATCGCCATTTTTAACAGCGTCTTTTGCAGGTTCAGCAAGTGGTGCAACACGTACATACCATTGGTCGGTAAGTAGTGGCTCAATTACCACGCCAGAGCGATCGCCGTAAGGAACCGTTAAACCATGGTCTTCAATTTTTTCAAGTAGGCCTAGTTCTTCAAATTCTGCCACAATTGCTTTACGCGCTGCAAAACGATCAAGCCCGCGCAAGCGCTCAGGAATTGGCGCATCAAACTCAAGCTCTTTACCGTCAAAGGTGTATGTTTCACCTTGGGTTAAAATAGCGGCGTCTTTATCGAAAATGTTGATCATCGGCATTTGATGACGCTTGCCCACTTCGTTATCGTTAAAGTCGTGCGCTGGGGTTATTTTTACACAGCCCGTGCCTTTATCTTTATCGGCATGTTCGTCAGCAACAATTTTAATACGACGATTAACGATAGGTAATAAAATCTCTTTACCGATTAAATCTATGTAGCGTTCGTCATCAGGGTTTACTGCAACACCCGAGTCGCCAAGCATGGTTTCTGGACGCGTAGTTGCTACTACAATGTAGTCTTTTCCGTCTTGCGTTGTAACGCCATCAGCTAGTGGGTAACGTAAGTTCCACATGTGGCCTTTTTTGTCTTTGTTTTCAACTTCAAGATCAGAAATAGCAGTGTGTAATTTAGGATCCCAGTTTACTAGGCGTTTACCACGGTAAATTAGCTTTTCTTTGTGAAGGCGTACAAACACTTCTTTAACGGCTTCAGATAGGCCATCGTCCATGGTAAAGCGTTCACGATCCCAATCAACCGATGCGCCAAGGCGACGAAGTTGTTTGGTAATAGTGCCGCCCGATTCTTTTTTCCATTCCCAGATTTTATTAATAAAATCTTCGCGGCCTAAATCGTGGCGTGTTTTGCCTTCTTCGGCATGCAGTTTACGCTCAACTAACATTTGCGTTGCAATACCTGCGTGGTCAGTACCTACTTGCCATAATGTGTTGTTACCTTGCATACGTTTAAAACGCGTTAGGGTATCCATTATTGTATCTTGGAAGGCGTGGCCCATGTGTAAGCTACCAGTGACATTTGGCGGCGGGATCATAATTGAATATGGTACGCCTTTGCCAGATGGCTTAAAGTAGCCTTTTTGTTCCCAGTCTTGATATAGAGACTGTTCAATATCTTGCGGATTGTAGGTTTTATCCATTACACAGAACCTTAAATAAGTACTTAAATTAGTTGGTTAGTTTGCCTGATTGGCTAGCTATTAATATCTTGCGTGGTGAGATTGGCACCGAGTTGGCGTAGCTTTTTAAAACGCTCGCGGGCTGCTTGTTTAGCCGCTGCTTCTACGGGTACAAAATCAAAAACTTGGTTAAACCGACGAATGTAATCCGGTAACTGAGTAGCCAAGTTAATTAAAACTTTACGATTGCCAACAGGTGGCGTAATACCAATTTCTACAGGTGCGCCGCCTTTAGGGCCTTCACCTTGTAAATTATGTGGCACAAAACTATCTGGATCGAATGCCCAAATTATTTCATCAATGGCACAGGCTGCTTCGTTATCGTTAACACAAATAAACACACGCTGCCCATTTCGATACTGATCGGCCGCAATTTGAGCAGCCAAAGCAAAATGATCGTCAGCCTTCGCTTTAGACTCATCTTGTTGCTTTAGAACGAAAAATTTAGCGTTCATGTTCATTGTATCGGGGTTTCCCATGACATTGAATGCATACCAAATTGATATACATAAATTAAGAGGCAGATTTTGCCATATAACGGGGTTTGCTTCAATTAATACACAAATAAATAAGGCGCCAAACGGCGCCTTATAAGTAGCTAAACAGTGTGTTTAATCTTGAGCAGCTTCACTTACGCCAGCTCTATTTAATAAATACTGAGTAAGCATTGGAACAGGACGACCCGTTGCGCCTTTTTTAGCGCCACTGCGCCACGCTGTACCGGCAACATCTAAATGCGCCCAATGATACTTTTTAGTAAATTTAGACAAGAAACATGCCGCAGTAATAGTACCCGCAGAGCGTCCACCTAAGTTTGTAAAGTCAGCAAATGGGCTTTCTAGCTGATCTTGATAGTCATCCCATAACGGTAATTGCCATGCGCGGTCGCCACTTTGCTCAGACGCTTTTAATAAATCGTGCGCAAGTGGGTTATGGTTTGATAGTAAACCAGTCGCATGCGCGCCAAGGGCTACAATACAAGCGCCAGTAAGTGTTGCTACGTCAATAACCGTATCCGGATTAAAGCGTTCAACGTACGTTAGTGCGTCGCACAACACTAAACGACCTTCAGCGTCGGTGTTTAACACTTCAACTGTTTGCCCCGACATTGTTGTTAAAATATCACCCGGGCGATACGCGTTTGAGCCAGGCATGTTTTCACAACCAGCTAAAACACCAATAACGTTAATTGGCAATTGCATTTGTGCAAGTGCACGCATTGCGCCAATAACACCGGCAGCGCCACCCATGTCGTATTTCATTTCGTCCATGCCTTCGCCTGGTTTTAATGAAATACCGCCTGAGTCAAACGTTAAGCCTTTACCAACAAGTACAATAGGGGCTTGGTCGTCAGCGGCGCCTTTGTAGTTAATAATCGACATAATTGATTCGTTATCACTACCTCGGCCAACAGCTAGGTAAGAATTCATACCTAGTTCTGCCATTTGCTTTTCGCCAATAATATCAACAGTGATGTTGTCAAAATTAGTCGCTAACTCTTGTGCTTGCTCGCCTAAGTACACTGGGTTACAAATATTTGGTGGCATATTAGCCACGTCTTTACACAGCTTACTACCTGCAGCAATGGCTAAACCATGCTCAATGGCACTTTCGCCAATCGTTAGTTCGCGTCGTGTTGGTACGTTAAACACCATTTTACGAAGTGGACGACGAGGGTCTACTTTTTTACTTTTTAATTGGTTAAACGTATATAAGCAATCTTGCGTTGTTTCTACTGCTTGACGAACTTTCCAGTAAGTGTCGCGACCTTTAACGTGTTGTTCTGTTAAAAAGCAGACTGCTTCCATAGAGCCTGTTTCGTTTAAGGTATTAATAGTTTTAGAAATAATTTGTTTATATTGCTTATCATCAAGCTCGCGCTCTTTACCACAACCAACAAGCAATATACGCTCGCTTAATACATTAGGTACATGATGCAATAATAAAACTTGGCCTGGCTTACCTTCTAAGTCGCCACGGCGAAGTAAATTAGAGATATAGCCATCACTAATTTTATCGAGTTGTTCACCAATGGGGGATAACCTACGTGGCTCGTAAACGCCAACCACAATACATGCGCTGCGCTGTTTTTCTGGGCTACCACTTTTTACGTTAAATTCCATTGTCACTCCTGATTTTGAGTCATTTAAGTTAGTAAGTTGGGGCTAAAAAAGTATTTTCTAGTCTTATCTACGTAACTTATGTAAGGATAATTCTTATTTTAGCTGATTTTTGTAGGGCCTGTTGACCTTTCAGGATTAAAATTTGTTCAACCTAGGGGCTATTTAATCGCGGCGCGAGGTGTGTAACCTAGTGGGCTAAGTAAAAACCGAGCAACAAAGAGTAAATTGCCCCTAGGCAGAACCCTTTGGGCAGCGCATGTTTGGCATTTATGCTGCGTTATCGCCTATTTATGGGGAATAACCACACTATATAGGCTCTGCCTTGCCTTAATACCAAACAGTCTGCTGCAAATTCAACCTCGAAAGATAAACAGGCCCTAGATTCTTACTGTGTAATTGAACTTTATATGCTTAAGGGCTACTAATGCAACATTATATCGTGCACTTAGGTAGGATAATTAAATTTGATGGCTTATAATAATAGCCTATTTGCCGGTATTAATTGGGTAAAATAGCTATTTAACTATTCAATTCTCACTATCGTAGTGAAATTCCATGTTTAACAGGGGCGAGCATTGCTAATTTTCCGTTATTTGACCGCTGAGGTTTTAAAATCGCAGGTCGCCGTATTTTTAACTTTAATGACAATCTTTTTGTCACAAAAGTTAGTTGGTATTTTAGGTGATGCCTCTGAGGGCAGCATTCCTGCTAAATTAGTGCTATCGATGATTGCACTAAAGCTTCCACAACTAGCCTCGCTAATACTTCCGCTGAGTATATTTTTAGGCATTATTTTGGCTTACAGCCGTATTTACGCCGATAGCGAAATGACCGTACTTAAAGCCTGTGGCGTAAGTGAATGGTATGTTGTGCGCGTAACGCTTATATCAAGCGTTGGGCTTGCCATATTAGCCGCTGCATTGACTATGTATATAGCGCCGTGGGCAAGCGAGCAAGAGTATCAATTAAAAGAACAAGCCAAAGCCGATGCGGGGTTATCTGCACTCAGAGCTGGGCGGTTCCAAGAAACCGGTAACGAAAAAGCCGTGGTGTTTATTCATAATATTGAAAAAGGCGGCAAAGAGCTTAATAAGGTATTTGTTGCACAGTTACCTGATAGCGAAAAAGGCAATCTAGCGCGCTTAGTATATGCACAGCAAGGTGTTGTGGTTGAAGCTGTAAATGGTGAGCAACAGCTAGTGCTTACTGATGGAAAACGTTACGAAACAGACGGCACAACGCCTGCACTTAATTTAACAGAATTTGATGGTTACAGCGTACAAATACGAGAACAAGAAATAGAGCATCAACGCCGTAAATTAGAGGCTGTGCCAACTAACCAATTATTGGCTATAAACACTCCTGAATCTATTGCTCAATGGCAATGGCGACTCGCTATTCCGTTATCAATCCCACTACTTACTTTACTGGCAGTACCGCTAAGTGTGGTTAATCCTCGACAAGGTAAATTTGCAAAACTAGTGCCTGCTATTAGCTTGTACTTGGGCTATTTTATTTTACTAAATGCCGCTAAATTTGCAGTTGAAGATGGCAAAATCCCGCCTTCAATCGGCTTGTGGTGGATTCACCTAAGTGCCTTGTTTATAGGTGGGTTATTAATTATAAAAGGGCGACCACTGGGCGCTTGGCTTAAAGCCGTAGTAACTAAGCGGGAGTTAGGCTCATGATGAAAACGCTTGATTGGTATTTAGGCCGCAGTATTCTACAAACTACCGGCTTTGCATTGTTGGTACTTGTTGGTATTAGCACCTTAATTAAATTTATCGACCAGTTGAAGTCGGTAGGGCGCGGCAGTTACGATTTAATGACCGCAATGCTTTACACGCTTTACACAATACCTGGCGATTTAGTGGTG
Organism: Pseudoalteromonas sp. TAB23; assembly: GCF_000498075.1. Lineage (NCBI taxonomy): Bacteria > Pseudomonadati > Pseudomonadota > Gammaproteobacteria > Alteromonadales > Pseudoalteromonadaceae > Pseudoalteromonas > Pseudoalteromonas sp. TAB23. Next base: position 10,558 of record NZ_AUTP01000195.1, on the reverse strand, counting down.
TTTTTTCCGATGGCTGCGCTAATTGGTGGCTTAACGGGTTTGGGGGCACTTGCCTCAAACAGTGAGCTGGTAGTGATGCAAGCCGCTGGTATGTCGCGCTTACAAATAATTGGTTCAGTGATGAAAACGGCCATATTTATGGCTGTATGCATGATGGCACTTGGCGAATGGGGTGCACCTGAAGCGCAATTACACGCTAAAGAAATGCGAAACCAAGCAATACATGGCGGCGATGTGTTTAATACACAAAAAGGTGTATGGGCTAAAGACGGCAATAATTTTATTAATATTGAAGATGTTGATGAAAACGGCAGGCTCAACGGGGTACACATGTACCACTTTGATAAATCGTTGGAGCTTACCCAAATTACTAAAGCAAGAGATGCACTAAGCCGAAAAGAAGGCTGGCTACTTCGTGACGTAAATAAGGTTATTATTACTAGCGAAAAAACCACAACAGAGCAATTACCAGAAGAGTTTTATCCTTCGCAACTCACAGCTGAAAAGTTAGGGGTTGTTTCGGTAAAACCGGAGTCACTTTCATTTACTGGGCTTTGGTCGTATTTAAGTTACTTAGAGCAAAACGAACAAGACACAAGTACCTACGAGCTTGCTCTATGGCGTAAGTTGATGCAGCCAGTATCTGTTGCGGTAATGCTGCTGGTGGCGCTCTCGTTTATATTTGGCCCGCTGCGTACAGTTACTATGGGCGCACGTATTATTATGGGTGTTGTAACGGGGATTGTGTTTCACTTAACTAATGAAATATTTGGCCCTGTAGTTATGGTTTACCAAATACCAGCCATTATAGGTGCGGTATTGCCCAGTATTATATTTATAGGCTTTGCGACATATTTGATGAATAAACGGGTATAGAGTACCTATTCAAAGCATTAAAAAGGGTGACCACGGGTCACCCTTTTTGCTTTTTAACTACTGTTTAACTACCGCTTAACTCACGATTTGAAAGCTGGTATTAATCAAGCTCACTATAAATACGTCTGTTTTCTTCTTTAGTAAGCGCAATAACTTCTGTTTTAGAGATGTAATCTTGCAGTGCTTTTTTGTTTTTAAAATCTACTAACACCATCAAATTACCTAAACCGAGTAAAGCGCTAACGCTGCGGATAATTGATTGCGGCCAACTAATTAAATTACCCTCAAGAGTTTGTACTTTTAAACGCCATGCACGCATGCCAATGGTTTGCCCGCTTTTAGTCCAAAAGTAGCCAAAAAATACTAAGGTAACAATAATTAAAAGAGCGGTACGAATACCCGAAAGAAGATTTGAATTTTGAATAAAGGCAGATACATCCTCTGCGCCATTTAAACTAATTACATCGAGAGAAATAAGCCCTTGTACTGCAAATAAATACAGCACTACAGTTAACATCGCAAACGCAATAATGGCTAACGTATCGTAAACTAACGACGCAAAACGGCGCCAAAAACCAGCACGTGGAAACTCACCCGACATAAATACACTCTCACTATTAATATGCGAGCTAGTTTAGCAAAAAAGCTTACAAATACTAAGACATGTTAATGCTTAGAGAGGGAATTGATTTTATTGCTTTAAGTTATTACCTACAGGGGAAATGAAAAAGACCCTGCTATTGGTAGCAAGGTCTTTTAATTTATAGCGGACTTAACCTAGCTTGATAGCAAGGTATTTTATGTCGTCACCACTTATTTGCGGTAAAAAATAAATATCGCCGTATTTAAAATACTGCTGCGAGTTAATTATTACGGCCTGTGCTGCCTGAGGCAATGAATCGTAAGTTTGGCCCAAGCTATAATCATTCACATTACCCACTTTTATTGCCTGATTAAGACGGGTTGGTGGCTCATCAACCACTGTATAACCGTCATTATTTGCGACGTAATACACGTTTTGATATGTGTAGTAGGTGGTATTGTGATGCTTAAAATGCCTGTAATTTCTTGGTAGCGTATTTATACGCAGGCCTCTAGGTGGCGTAACTACATGGTAGCCTCTTTTAGCTTTACGGTAGTAAAGGCCGTCGTTAAACGTAAACGAAATATCATTAAATCTAATCGATGCGCTATTGCGTGGCAAATGGTTTATAAATCGATTTTGTCTGTAAGCGACTGAATTATTATGGTTTGTTAAGTAGTTATATTTGCGCTGGTTGTAGCGGTATTGTTCACGCTTTTCCTGCTTGTACTTAGCAAGTTTACGTTTTTCTTGCTTACGGTCTTCTCGTTTTTCTTTTTTATGCTCAATACGCTGCTTTTTTTCATGGCGGCGCTCATCGCGTTTATATTCAACACGTTTGTCATGGTCACGTTTAAAGCTTTTATCATTCTCTCGCTCGTTTTGTGCTCCAAGCGCAGAGCCTGATACTGCGCCAATGGCGAGCAGTACAGGTAGTAAAAAAGTAAGTTTCATAGTATTGCCTCGTTTATGTTTTTACATAACTGGGTTCAATACTAGCGGTTCAAACTGAATGTTAACTGACATACAACAGCAAACGGAGCTATGCTTACAGCTTTTTACATTTTACTGACGGTTCTTGACATAATTTCTAGTTTTTGACGATTTTTAAGGGTAATTCTGTTCTTTTTAAGTATATTTATTATGAGAGATATTTTAATAATATTGCTATTAAATTATGTATTTGGACTTTTTTGTTGTGCTTAGAAAACGTTATTTCCGTGCATTTTAGATGGGAAAATACCAATAATAGAGTTTAAATGGTGTAAAAAGCTAAGTTTGCGGCGCGTTGTTTATTGCCGCAAACATGACTTTATATTTTAAAGTGCGCATCTATCTTTTAATAAATTTAAGGCTTGGGTGATACGTTATGGTATTAACTTTAACAAATGCTGTGTTATTAACGTTTCTTTTAACAACTTTAACTGGAACATACTTGATTACCTTAGTTTGGTTAATTTTTTTCAGTCCTCGTTTTAGTTGAACCTTTTTATATTCTTGCTTTGCATATCTATCATGTGGCGCTGCAAATGCAGAACTAGATAAAGTGCCAATAACTAATAGTGCAGGTAGTATAAATGTAAGTTTCATAATATTGCCTCGTTTGTGGTTAACATGGCTAGTGTTGACGTTTGAAACTGAATGCCAACTGCATGTAGGGGCAACTGTAGGGAGGCTTTACACCCTTTTACTTATCTTTACTATTCTTGACGCTAATACCAATCCGCAGTAATACTTAATCAATTTGAGAGATTCAATCTAACGCTAACTCTATTAAAAAATGACTGATATATGGCTGCATAAATGCAGAGGGTAGGGCAATGAAAGAGCAATTGTCGAGAACAACTAATAACAAAATTTTAGCTGTGTTATCAACATTGTTTTCTTAGCTCAAAACAGGTAGCTTAATTAAGCTACCTGTTATAAAACCGTATTGGTTCTATACCAATTCCATATATCGTTTAGGTTGACTACTTTTGATAAAAAGGATAATCGCTATAACCGACTTCAGTACCGCCATACATAGTGGCTGNCTGCATCGGCCTCGTTAAACGTCCAATTATTCGCTATACGCTCTGGTAAATCAGGGTTAGCTATAAATGGGCGACCAAATGCAAATAAGTCACCGTAACCTTCACCTAAAATACGTACCGCTTTTTCTACTGTGTATTTACCAGCATAAATAATGCGACCTGAAAATTCAGCTCGTACTGCTTTATAAAATTCTTGTGGTAAATCAGGAGCATTTTCCCAATCAGCTTCCGCTATTGATAAGTAAGCAATGCCAGCTTGCTCAAGCACTTTAACGGCTTGTACATAAGTATGATGAGGGTTTGATTCTACAAGTCCTAGATACACTCGTGTTTCATCTGTGCTTTCAAATAAAGGAGCAAAGCGAACACCTAAACGATCAGAGCCTACAACGTCACTTACCGCTTCAACTATCTCTTTTAAAAAGCGCAGGCGATTACTAAGCGTTCCACCGTATTGATCGTCACGGTTATTAGTATGTTCAGAAATAAACTGATTAACTAAATACCCGTTAGCACAATGAAGCTCTACGCCATCAAAGCCTGCTTCTAGAGCATTACGTGCAGCTTGCGCATACATGTTTACCAGCTCGCCAACCTCAGTAGTACTTAGTGCACGGGGGGCACTTGGGTCAGCCAATGCGCCTTCACCAGGTGCGGTTTCAATAAATACTTTTACGTTGTCAGCAATAATATCTGAAGGGCCAACCGGTTTACCTGAATTTGGTTGTAGCGTGGTGTGCGATACGCGCCCTACATGCCAAAGCTGAGCAAAAATAACACCTCCTTTAGCGTGTACCGCGTGTGTTACTTTTTTCCAGCCTTCAATTTGTGCTTGCGAGTGAATACCTGGGGTCCAAGCGTAACCTTGTCCACGAGGTTCTATTTGTGTGCCTTCGGTAACCATAAAACCAGCCGATGCCCGCTGCGCATAATACTCAGCCATTAATTCATTAGGAATATTGCCAGGCTGAGTGCTACGAGAGCGAGTAAGAGGTGGCATCACAATACGGTTTTTAAGTGTAAAAGGGCCAAGCTCAATTGATGAGAATAAAGGGGCGGTATTAACTAATTCTGATTTCATTTTAAATTCTCTTATAAAGCAAACAAAGGCTTAAATAGTGGTTAAGCAACATTGGCAGCATAGAGATTTAAGGATACAATTTGAAACAACACTTTTTTGTGCAGCATACAATTATGAATGGTATTACTCGGCTCGATATAAAACAGTTAAGAGTACTCAGTAGCTTATTAGAACTGCAAAATCTTTCGCAAGTAGCCAAAAAAATGGGGTTAACGCAACAAGCTATTAGTGAGCAACTACGAAAACTACGAGACTTATTTGACGATCGCTTGTTTATTCGCCAAGGTAATAACATGGTTGCTACTCCTAAAGCGCAAGGACTCAAGGCGCCTGTTAATCATATTTTAAAGCAATTAGAATCGTTACTAGAGCCCGAGCTGTTTAGTCCGCAAACTTATAAAGGTGTGTTTACCATAAGCGCAACCGACTACGCCACGCAGGCTTTATTGCCGCAATTATTTAATATTACCCGCCNGGCAGGCGAGCTTGATTTATTGATTAGCTTTCCAGAATTTATACCCGACAATCTTTCTTATATCACTTTGTTTGAAGAACAGCATTTGTGTATTACCGGTATAGGTAATACTACTTACACTGAACCTTTGAGTTTGGCGCAATTTGCAAAGCATTCACAGCTAGTGGTGTCGCCATCGCGCGCTAATTTGCGCGGATCGCACGATCGGTGGTTTGAAAGCCAAGGGCTAAAACGTAATATTGTAATGTCGGTACCGAGTTTTTCAGCGGTGCCCGATATTTTACATACTACTGATATGCTAGCGTTTTATCCATCAAGATTATTGCCAAACAGCAAAGTTAAACAGCTAAAAATAGAAGCTCTGCCTCCTACCTTTAAAGTAATAGCTGCATGGCATCCGCGTACCAATAACAGCCCAATCCATAAATGGTTGATAGAGCAGCTGCAAAACCTATAACAGTAAACTTTAATGCAAGTATTAATGTAAGTATTAAAGCAAATACTGTTACCATAATTAACGATGGTTATTAAAGATTGTCGTCAGCTAATTGCAGTGTCCTTCAATTGTGTTTTAAGTGCGGTAAAGGAATTATAAAGCTAAATGTTTAAGTTATTTTTTGGTGTTTTTTGCTGTCTACTTTGTTTCGGCACTTTGGCTAACGCAGTAAAAGAAGATGTTGAAAAAATACTAAGTGGTCATTTAACGAGTAATCAAAGTCGTGGGCTTATGGATAAGTTAGAGCGCAACCTACCTTATCCTTCTGTGCTCGATACTGCTCGAGTTAAAACTGTAAAGTGTTGGTTTTATGACCCCCAAAATGACAAGAATCATATAGCATTAAATGATTTACTGTCAGATGCTAATCAAGCAATCAAAAAAGCTGACTCCCCTAAATTAAAACTCGATTTACAAACATGCCAGGCATTTAATTTATACCAACAAGGAAAAGTAAGTGCGGCCACTTCAATGACCAAAAATGTTATTAGTGACACCTCTAAAAATCCAGAACTTTATTACCAACATGCGACAGCTAACTTAATTTTAGGAAGGATTTTTCGTTCGCAAGGCTCGTATCAGCAAGCTTTTTTAGCATTTCAGCAAGCTTATAATTCCTTTGAACAAGGCGGCTTTTCTTACGACAAAGCGCTCATACTTAAAGAGATAGGGCTTATTCATGCCGATCTTCACAATTTTTTGCTGGCTGAAGAACAATTACAAAGAGCGATTAATGAGCTGACAAATTACAATGAGCAAGAGTGGTACATAGCCACAGATATCCTAGCCCAAGCTTATGAAGCCCAAGGTAATTACCAAAAAGCGGTAATGCTGTACAACAGTATACTCCCAGCCGTTATTAAGTATGAAGACGATGAAGGGAGTGCTTACCTACTCTTTAAAATCGCACAAATAAATATTCAATTAAATGAGCTGCAAGAGGCTAAACAATACTTAAATCAAGCTAGGGATTTAACGCTAAATAGTGAGTGGATTAAATTTATTCAATCAATAACAACAGCTGAGTGGTTAATTAAAAAGGGCCGCCTAGATGAAGCGGAACTTCTTTATTTAGATTTTGAACAAAATAGTTCTCAAGTATGGTCAGTTGACTCTTTAACTCGTTTTTTAGAATTTAAGCGTGAATTAGCAGTGCAAAAAAGTAATTATCAGCAAGAAGCCTTAGCTCAAAGAGAGTTATTAAAAATCGCAGATAAAAAAGTGCAAGAAATTGCAGATAATACATTACTTTCTCAACGTTTAGCATTTGATTGGGAACAGCAAAAACGAGAAATAACAAGACTAAAAGAATCGTCAGAGGTAAAAGAGCAGTTATTAAATTTAGCTAATGAAAAAGCATTTTGGCAAATCGCATCGTTGCTATTTTCTATTGGGTTAATATTGATTTTAGCTTACATAACTTATAAACAAACTCAGCATAAACAGCGATTCAAAACACTTGCATTAAAAGACGAATTAACAGATATCGCTAATCGTAGAGCAATATTTGCATTTAAATACAACGCGATTAAAAAAAGCGAGTTTTTAGGAAGCGCGTGTTCATTAATTGTTATTGATATAGACCACTTTAAACAAGTAAACGATACATACGGACATGATATTGGCGATGAAGTTATTATCTCTACTGTTAAATTTATAGAAAAAAACATTCGTCAAACAGATTGCGCAGGTAGGGTCGGCGGAGAAGAGTTTTTAGTTGTTTTACCTAATACAGCACTTAGTTTTGCGCATGAAGTTGCCCAGCGTATACGCGAAAATATTGAGAATGTTACTCATACCTCACTCCATATAAAATCAACAGTAAGTATTGGTGTAGTAGAAGTTAAAGCGGGCGAAGCCCCAAAAGATGCATCTCGACGAGCTGATGAAAAATTATACGCAGCTAAAAATGCAGGCCGTAATAAAGTAATGGTTTAATAACTCAATAATTATTGAGTTATTAAACGGCTAGTAATTTTTATTTATTATTGAAAAATATAGCAAGCTAATTCATCTAATACTCATATGTATTTAGAGTGTATATCCTTCTTCGATACCTTTCAAAAAGAAGCTCTGCCTCCTACATTTAAAGTAATAGCCGCATGGCATCCTCGTACTAATAACAGTCCAATTCATAAATGGTTGATAGAGCAGCTGCAAAACTTATAAAATCCGTAGAAATGCAACGAGATCTAAACGCTCTTGCTTAGTTAATTTTAATGGCTTTAGCAGTTTCGTCGTTTTAGGAAAATGAGGATCGTTTAATTGGGTTTTTCTAGGCTTAGGTCTTGCTCCACCATGGTTGTACATGTTTACTATGCCCAGTAGATCATCAAAAAGCCCATTGTGCATCCAAGGAAATGTTTGTGTTAAACCTAGTAATGAAGGGGTTCTAAATAACCCTATATCACTTGGGTTATTTGTAATGTTAAACCGGCCTTTATCTTCAAAACTACGGCCGTAGTAATGAAGGCCAGTGCCATGAAATTGGTTGTCACTTAATAGTGCGCCATTGTGGCAAGTCATACATTTTGCTTTGGTTCTAAATAAATGTAATCCGTTTAATTCACTATCTGATAAGCGTCTAAGCGCTTTTTTTGGATTACTCTGAGCCTCATTAATAAATGATTTAAAACGAGTATTAGGTGCAATGAGTGTTCTCTCAAAAGCTACGAGGGCTTCTGCCATTTGTGCCATAGAGAGCGTATTTGAATTAAAAGCACTTTTATTAAATGCCGTATAGCTTTTATCTTTATTGACCCGCACTAAAGCTTTTTGTGGATCTAAGTCCATTTCAATTGGATTGCTAATGGGCATAAGTGCTTGTTGCTCAGCTGTTTTAGCGCGACCATCCCAAAAAAAACTTTGCCACTGATCTATACCAAAAATTGCAGGGGTATTGCGGGTGCCCACTTGATCATTTATACCGATTGCAGTGGCACGACCATCATGAAAACCCTTATCTCGTTCATGACAACTTGCGCAGCTTACGGTTTTATCGCGCGAAAGCTGTGTATCATGAAAAAGCTTATTGCCAAGTGCAACATGCTCTGCCGGTGGAGTGGCTATTGGCAATAGCGAAAGAGGCTCAACTATACGTCCGTCACTGGTTTGAATTGGGGGCCATTTTACCTGCTCTTCACTATATACTTTTCGTAGTGATTTAGTATCAAGCTGCTGTGGTTGGGCATTTAAAGAAAGAATAATACTTAGAATACGAATAAATTCAGTCATACTTGTAGCTAAGCCCCAACCAAAATACTCGACCAGGTTCAATACCAGATGCGCCTTCTGCAATAGTATATGTTCTACTATTTAATAAGTTTGAAATATCAGCGCTTAATTCTAATTTTTGGTTACCAGTCAATTTATAGTTATATTTTAAACTTAAGTTAAGCATTGTTCGGGCGCGTACAGTCTGTTCTTGGTAAATATCAAATAAAGTGGAAACAACGGGACAGCTAGCACAGGCATCCTCTATATCAATGCTTTCACTGCCTCCTGTATTTACTGCGGTATTGTAGCTCCCTGAATACGAAATATTTAATCCAGTACTAAATGAATCAACCCAATCTACGTTCCAACCTAATGCTGCTGTGATAGGCGCACCAAAATTCGTCCGTATCTGAGACAACTGACTTAAAGTTACAAGCGAACCTTCATCTTGTGCATTAACATAATATACCAGCTCGTCGAGTGGGGTGTTATCTACAGATGCATTATAATTGTCGTTTGATATTTCATTCTCAGAGTAAGAAGTGTTCGCCCATATAGAATGTGAACCAAACTTAGCGCTCCAAGCGAGTGAGATCCGCTCTGAACTTCCTGAACCTTGATTGCTAATATCTATATAAGTGTAGCCATCAATATTGGTTTCATCGGAAGTGGTACGAGAAAATTGCTGATGTTTTTTACGCTTTACGTATTTTAAAGAGACATTACCAATCGTCTCAAATGCGTGCGCAATACCCAGTGTAAGTTCATCATCGTAAGGGGTTTCTACGTTATTGAATCTATATTTAAAGCTACCAGTGTAATTTGAATTTAACCAGTTTTGTAAGTACCCACTTTCAATAGGTCTATATTGCAGGTATGAAAACAACTGTTGCTCTTTAATTTTATAGCTAATAACTGCAGAGTCGTAATATCGACTAAGGCCAGCGCTAATAATGGTTTTTTGATTACCAAATACGTCGTATCCTAACGAAATTCGTGGTGCTACGTCGTGGTTTTGCAAAAAGTCATCGTAGCTGTAGCGCATGCCTATATTTACATCAAATTTACCGTAGTTAATATGGTCGGTAACGTAGAGTGCATTACGATTTAAATTTACATCTATATATTCAGCGGGGCTAATGGTTCGACCATTAAAAAATTGCGCGGTAGTGGTAATGTTATTGCTGTACGCGGCTACGTGTAGTGGGTTATTAAAATCAATTTCACCACCTAGCTGCGCTGCAAGTTCATCAACAGAAATAGTCGTTTCAAGTGTTTGGCAGTCAAGCGAGTAGCCACTGCAGTTGAGCGGTGTAGTAGCACTAGACCATATGACGGGGGAGCTGTAGTTATAGCCATCTTGAAAACGCTCACGCTCAATTTGCTGGTATTTAATTTCTGCACCAGCCACAATTGAGTGACTAAAGCCTAAAAACTTAAAAGCTTCCACATTAAATGTATTTTTCCAATTGGTAGTGAACTGGCTGTTATCTAACGCGCCATAGCCACCTTGTCGTGAAAAACGTTCGTCGGCATCACCTTGGTTAGCGTATTGTCCCCAGTCTTTGCCTTTTGCTTGTAGCCAATTATAAAAATGCGCTGGGCCATCCCGACTACTGTCGCTCATGTTAAAGTTTAAATTACTTGTCCATGTTAGGTATTTAAAGTCTTGCTTTAATTGTAATGCGCTACCATAAGCGCCACCTTCTAAGTGATAGTCACTATCGAGTGCATCAGTAATAAAACCATCTACCTCGTAGGGAGAATAGATCATACTTACCGTAAAATTATCAACCCA